>NZ_JBOGCC010000119.1:0-16353 GCF_051656525.1 Clostridium sp.
CTTTTGTTGGTCCAAAAAGATCTTTATAACGTTTTCTATCTAATTCGAAACTCATTATTTACAAACCCCCTCATCTAAATATCCATCAACTTTATTGTTTAATCCAAATACTCTTCTAACTCCTGCTATGTCTATTAAACTAACTTCTTTTTCATCACCTGGTTCAAATCTTACTGCTGTTCCTGCTGGAATATCTAATCTCTTTCCATAAGATTTATCCCTATCAAATTTCAAACCACAATTTACTTCATAAAAATGAAAATGTGATCCTACTTGAACTGGTCTATCAGCTTCATTCTTCACAGTTATTTTTATAGCTTCTCTACCTTTATTGTATTCTATTGTTCCTTCACCTAATATGATTTCTCCTGGTATCATTTTTCTTCCTCCTTTACTTATTGAATTGGATCATGTACAGTAACTAATTTAGTTCCATCTGGAAATGTTACTTCAACTTGAACTGTATGAAGCATTTCTGGAATTCCTTCCATTACTTGATCTCTTGTAATAATCCCTCTTCCTTCATCCATTAAGTCAGCAACACTCTTTCCATCTCTGGCACCTTCCATAATGTCTGCTGTTATTATAGCCACTGATTCTGGATAATTTAGCTTTAAGCCTCTCTCCATTCTTTTCTTAGCTAAATCAGCTGCTACAACAATCATTAATTTTTCTTGTTCGCGCATTGTAATTCTCAAAACTGATTCCTCCTAAATTTAAAATTTAAATATTTGTATATCTTTCGATTACATTTATTTTTCCTAACTACTTTTCCCGATTTTTTTGTCTTTTATTCATAAAAAAAAAGAAGAGTAAAAAATTTTTACTCTTCCTATAGTTCTGATTCTTTAAACATCTTGACTACTTTCTTTTCAACTTTACTTGTAAATACCTTCATAAAACCTATTACAATAAATATTAATAAAAATATTAATAAAGCAAAAAAGTCTGTTCCTACTTTACTCCAATCCGGTCCTCCTATAGCCTCTCTAAAACCATCAATAGCATAGGTAAACGGCCATAAAAATTCAAGTTTTTGCAATATAACTGGATTTACTTCTATTGGATAAATTGCTCCTGAACCGGCCACTTGAATTACCATTATAACCAATGCTGCTGCTTTTCCAAAATTTCCACTTAACGATACCAAAGTAAATATTATAACTGTAAATACTACTCCTGAAAACCATGCAAATGCAAATAATAATGGAATATCTGCTGGCTTAATTCCTATTAATAATATATCCCCAGCTGTAACTATAGTTGCTTGAATGAAGTTTATTACTATAAATAAAAGCATTTTTCCAAAATGTATATTAAGTATCCCTTTTTTTGTTGTATCATCTTCTTCCTCATCTTCAGTACTTAATATTGTTGTACATAGTAATGCTCCTACCCAAATAGATAATACTGTATAAAAAGGTGCAAGCCCTACTCCAAATATAGACATTCCATATAACTCTTGAACATTCATTCCAACTGGTGATGCCAATAAATTAGCCAATTGCTCCGGATTTTTTTCCAAAATATTTACAATGCTATTTAATGAACCATTATTTAATTTTGAAGTTTGCTCTTGTACTTTATCTAAAGTTCCTTTCAATCCATCTAGTTTACTTTTTAGTTCATTTGCCTTATTTACTGTTAAGTTACTTGAATCTATCCCTAGATTTGCAATTTGATTTAATGCTGGTATTAACTCTTTACTTGATTGAAGCATTCCATCTATATTATTTAATCCACTTTGTAAATTATTCGAAATGCTATTCATATCATTTGAAATACTATTTGAATAATTTGTTGTAAAACTATTTATTCCACTTGTTAATTCATTTGTTAAACTAGTTATATTATCTAATTTACTATTTATTGCACTAAAATCTACACCATTATCATTACTTAAATAGTTTTCTAAATCAGTTAATTCATCTATTTGCTTATTTAAAATTTTATTTAAATTATCTAAGCTGTTTTTTAAATTTTGTAAATTTTCACTTGGTGCAATGTTATTTAAAATACCTAGCATATTTGAAGCTGAAGTTATTAAACTTGATAGCTTCTTATTTTGAGCTATAATATTTTCTAAAATATTCTTATCTTTAGTTATTTGATCTGGTGTAAGTTTATTTCCATTAATATCATTATTCACAGTATTAGAATCTTTTTTCGTTACACCTAATGCATCCTTTGTTCCTTGTAATGCATTATTATTTAGTTGTTCTTGTGTTGCTAATGTATCCTTTAAATTACTTATAAAAGTATTTAATGAATTATTTGTGTTTTGAATATTACTATTTATTCCATTTAAATTCTGCTCAATACCATTAATATTATTTTTAGTTTGTTCTATTAAATATTTACTTGAACCTACAACGCTTTGTAAATTATTTATTTGCGATTCAATATTTGGTATATCATTCTTCAATTCTGCTAAATAATTTGCTAAATTCTGAGTACTTTCACTAGTACTACCTATGTTATTTATTATATTTTGAATATTACTATTAGTCGTATTCACAACATTCTTCAAATTCAATATTAATGGTGCATTTGTTTTTATATTTTTTCCTAATGTATTACCAGCATTTAATATTACTTTATTTACACTATCAAAAAATGTTTGTTTTATTTGGTCTTGCAACTGCCCTACAGCTAAATCTGATATTTTAGTTGCAATCGCATTTGTTTTTTCATTTACTCTATATATTAAATCTGGTTTTATTGGATTTCCTGATGCTATCGTTCTTAACTTTGCTGAAAAATCACTTGGTATAATTATTTCAGCATAATATTCCCCATCTTTTAGTCCCTGATCTCCAACTTTTTGTCCAACCACTGTCCATTTCATAGAATTATTATCATCTAATTGTTTTACCGTTTGATCTCCAAAGTTAACTATTTGATTATTTATTATTGTTCCTTGGTCTTCATTAACTACCGCAATTGGAACATTTCCTGTATCTACATAAGGATTCCAGTTTGCTTTAAGCGTAATCCATGTATATAGTGATGGTATTATACAAAGACCAATTACTATTCCTAAAGCAACCTTATTTTTCATTAATCTTTTAAGGTCTTTTTTAAATATTTTAAATACCCTCATCTTTTTTCTCCTTAATTGCTATTCTGCTAATCCTGATTCTTTAAATTTATCTTCAAATCTATCAAATATATTATTAGTTCTTGGTTTTACAAAGTATCCTATTAAAATAAATACTATTGCAAATACTACTAATATTACTATATCTTTTATAGTATTTGGCCAATATGGACCACCTATTGCTTCTCTCATTAAATTTACACCGTATGGAAAAGGTACAAAAGGTTCTATAATTCTAAAGAACATAGGCATTGCCTGAACTGGATAGGTGCCTCCTGTCCCCGATAACTGAACAACCATTAATACAATACATATTGCATCTCCAATATGCCCAAAAATTGATAATATCGTGAACATTATTATAGCAAAAGAAATTGATGTAACTAATGAACCCAATATAAATAAAGGCAAATTCACTACTTGAACTCCAACTAAAAATTTTGCTCCAATTGTTATAATTAGTGATTGAACTATTGCAATAAATATATAAGTTAACATTTTTCCATAATGTTTTTCTCTCACTGTCATTAATTCAAATTCATCTCTTTCTGGTGGCTCAGTTTTTAATAACGCCCCTGTAATCAACATTCCTACCCAAAATGCTAAAACACTATATACAGGAGTCATTCCTGATCCATAGTTTGCTACAGGATAAATTGACTCTTGCTTAAAATTAAATGGACTTTGTGCAAAATCTCCCATAACTATTGGATTTCCTTGTAATATTCCAATTATTTGACTTACATTATTATCACTAATATTTTGAAGTTTATTACTTAATTGGCTTATTATCCCTTTATATTGATTTAAATAATTATATAGATTCTCACTTGTTTGCTTTGCTGTAAGTGCACCTTGAGTTCCATTATTTAATATTCCTTGTATCTTATTATTAAGATTTTGTGTTTCTTGAATTAAGTTAGTCGCACTACTAGTCGCACTAATCATTCCACTTAAAATATTATTTACGGCTTGATTTCCGCCATTATTATAACTACTTATCACATTATTCACTGTATTAGTAATAGCATCTACACTACTTTGAATAGTATTAATCCCATTATCACTAAGTGTTGTTCCATTATTTAATAAATTTTGAAGATTCGTTTTTTGATTATTTAATAAATTATTTGCATTATTTAAACTATTTATTAAACCATCTAAATTCGAATTACTATTTCCTTTATTGATACTATTTAAAAAATTTAAAGTTGTTTGTATATTTTTTTGTACTAACCCTACATTATTTACTATTTCTCCTAATAAATCTTTATTATCACTTCCAATAGTTAGACTCTGTGATAAATTTGCAATTGTATTTGCTAAATTTTTAGCTCCATTTAAATTCACACCAATGCTATTTATTGATTGATTTAAAATACTTTTTGTATTTGTAAGATTTTGAGAAATATTCTCTGTATTTGACTGTATTTGAGATAAACTCGTATTAAATGTTGGTACAATTGTCTTTAAGTTGTTTAAATATTCATTTAAAGTTCCAGCACTATTCCCTGCATTTTTTATTCCGTTTAATACTGTATCTATATTTTCATTCAGATCTATAATCCCATTTTTTAAGTTTATTATTTCTGTTTTCTTTTCTTCTGCTTGTTGCCCAACCTTATTAAATGTCGTAAACGCTTTTTCTGATAATGTGGACATTATACTTTGCTGAATTTGTCCTAATAATGTTTGCTGTGCAACCTCTGTTATTTTATTTGCCACTGGCCCTACCTTTGTATTTACCTTATATGTAAGTTCTGGTTTTGTTGGATTATCTGTTGCTAATGAACTTAATTCTTTTGAAAAATTATCTGGAATAATAAGTTCTGCAAAATATTTTCCACTTGCAAGTCCTATGTTTGCCTCACTTTCATTTACAAATTTCCAGTCAATACTATCATTTGTCTTTAAATTATCAACAATGCTATTTCCTACATTTAAATCTTGTTTACCAATTTTTATACCTTGATCCTGATTTACAATAGCAATTGGTATTGCTCCAGTATTACTATATGCATCCCAACAAGCTATAACATTTATAAAAGAATATAATGATGGCACCAAACACATTCCACCTATTATTATAATTGCTATTGGATTTTTCACCATTCCTTTTAAATCTCTAAAAAATACCCTTAATGCATTTTTCACATTTTTTCACCTCCATTAAAAATTGCTTTTACTTTAACATAACTAATACTACATAATTATATCAAAGCACACGATTAAAAACTACATTATTCACTTATTTTTTGACTAAAAGTCATATTTTATTAATTAAATATTTTATTAATATTATTTATATTTTCTTTACTTTATATACAAAAAAAGCCTTAATAAAAAGGCTTTTTTAAATACTGAGTTAATTTTAAATTGTCTAATTCATTATCTTTTACATAATTTAATATTTCTGATGTATAATTTTTATTATGATTTAATATCTTAGATAATTTTTGCATTACTAAAATATTATCTTCTTCAGATTCACATTTATATTTTTTAAATAATAAATATCTTACTATTATCATAACAAATCCATCAAATATAGATTCAATTTCTGAAAAAGGAAATAAACTTGAAAACATATAATTTACTAAATAGTTCTCTAATAGCTTATCATTAAAAATTTCTTTAATATCTTCCTTATTTTCTAATATCTCTTTACTCTTATTTTTTATAAATTTATTATTTATATTGTCTTCTATATTTAAAAATTCTATTATTACTTTAAAAAATTCAGCACTATCTATTTTTCCATTATTTTCAATTTCATATTTTATAAACTCATATTTTTCTATATACTCTTTTATATTTTCCCCATCTATTTCGTATGCTTCTTCTACATCCTTTATAAAATACCCTAAATTAATAATCCTGTCATCTAAACTTATTTTTTTATTTTTTATTATTTCTATACTCTTATTTCTTATTTCGATAAAGTATTTAATAGGCAACCAATTAAATTTCTCATCTGTATCTACTTTATTCCATACTATATGCTTTCCTAGACTTTTCTCTTTCTCCTCAAAAAATATTTCATCTTTCTTCAAAATCATCTCTGCTGCATGAGGACATGATATATCTAATGAAACTTCATAAACATCATCAACCTTATTTAAAATTCTAGGAAAACTTGTGCATACATTTCCTAAATAATTTTCACCAAGTTCCTTATATATTTTACAGTAATTATCTCCATCTAAAAATGGGCACCTTTTTTCATCATTTAAAGAAATCTTTGCGTAATCTACATTCTCATCAATTACCTTTAAATTTCTCCTCACATTTTTCTTTAGTTCTTCTTTAATTTCTCTATCATCACTTACTCCATCATATTCTTCAAAAGTGACTTTATCTACTTCTATCTCCCATCCCGCACAACAAGTATCCGTACATCTTTTACCTATACATTCAAATTCCTCAAAATAATTAGGATATCTTAGCCTTATCGTTTCATCCATTAGTTAACTTTCCTTTCATCTTTCAAAAACATCTTTATTTCTCCTATAGTTTCATCTTTATTTATTATATTTAGATGATTTGATTTTTTTACTTCAATAAACTTTGCATTCTTTATACCTTTTTTAATACTTAAACTATGCTTTAATTTTATTACATCATTACTAGCCGCCACTACTAGTGTTTCATTTTTTATTTTACTTAAATCACTTTCATCTACCCCTATGCTTCCAAGCATTACTTTTGCTATTTTAGCTTCTTTATTCATTTTTTTACTATATATTCCCAATATTTTTAAAATACCTATGTATCCTTTTATAAGTATTCTTCCCCATACTTTTAATCCCTTTTCATTATAATTTCCTGAAATCAAAACTATCTTATTTATATACTTACCATATTTTTTGCACATCATCATTCCAATATTTGCTCCATCACTAAATCCTATAATTGATGGTTCTTTTATATTTTTAACTTCAAAAAATTTTATAAAATCATCTGCAAATTGCTCTATACTTAAAACTTTTTTCCCAATTTCACTTTTTCCATGTCCTCTTGTATCTATTCCTATAACATGATATCCCTTTGATAGTTCTAAAAAAAGCTTTTTAAAAGACACTGTATTCATTCCATTTCCATGAAAAACAACAACATTATGCCCTTTTCCTTTCTCATAATAATGTAATTTGATATCAAATATTTTAACCTTTCCCTCAAAAATTCCCTCCATTTTTCTTAACCTCCATATACTTCTAATTAAATCCACTTTTAAAATTAAAAAGAAGCTATCACCAAAAATAACTTCTTTCCCCCTTCTAATCCTCTAGCATTATCTCTAATATTTCTTTATCAGTTTCTTTCATGCCTTCTTTTCCTAGTCTTCCAACCGCTATAATTGTTTCTTCAATTGTATCTTTTACTATTCCTGTTAACGGATTATAAACTTGATTTACCATAGCTAAGTGATGACTCATAAGGGCTGCATCTAAGCTAGTTGCTATTTTAGCTGCACATGATGCCTTAGCTCCATCACAAACTATTCCCGAAATATTCGCAAGAGTGTTTGTTACAGTTTTATTTATTTGTTCTAAACTTCCACCTTTTAAATAAGTTATAGCAGCTCCACTTGCGCATCCGGCACTTACAGCTCCACAAAATGCTGATAACCTACCTATTCCTGTTTTTTGATGAATAGTCATTAAGTTTGCAAATACCAATCCTCTATATAATTCCTCTTCTGATAAATTATTTTCCTTACAATACACAATTACAGGTATTGATGATGTCATTCCTTGATTTCCCGACCCTGAGTTTGTCATTACAGGTAGTGAACTTCCACTCATTCTTGCCTCTGATGCTGCTGCTGCATATGCTTTTAATTTTGTTTCTATTGTATTTGGATAGCTTTCAAGTATAACTTTTCCTATTCCTATTCCATATGTTCCTTTAAGACCTTCTTCTGCTATAGCTATATTATAATCTATCTGTATATCTAAAATTTCTTTAATATCTTCTAATGAAACTGTATTTGCATATTCATAAATCCCTTCTACTGAAAGAACACTTCTATCTACAAATACTCCTAAGTACTTGTCCTTTTCTTCAATTGCTTTAAATATATCTTCACCATTTCTAGTCTCTCTAACAATATTATTGTGAGCATATTTTATTTCTACTTCACTAGTTTGATTTTTAAAAAATGCTTTCACTATCAAATGCAACTGCACATCCGTATCTAATAAGCTTACTGTACAATAGTCTCCATCTATCAGATCTTTTGCCTTTTTTATGCTCTCATTGTCAACTTCATTTATTACTTCTAATTCTCTTTCTGCTTTTCCTGCTAAAGCTCCTATAATAGCACTTGCTTTTATCCCAATTAAATTCCCTGTATTTGGAACGGTTACGCATTTTGCATTTTTTATTATATTTCCACTACAAAGAACCTCTATCTTAGTTGGAATTTCTCCTAGGATTTCTCTTGCTTTCGCACTTCCTAAAGCTATTGCAATTGGCTCAGTACATCCCATTGCTGGAACTAATTCCTCTTTCAATATTTGTAGATAATCCTTATACATGCTTTCCTTCATCTTTAGTCCTCTTTCTTTTTTATTTAAATTATAACAAACATTTTATTATTTTAACACTCTTCTCTCACCTCCTTTTTTATGTTTTTTATGTTTTTTATGTATTTTCACCTAACTTTTCACATTTAATTCAAAATTATTACATTTATTTGTTATATACTTAAATTTATACCACATTTTGAAAGGAGTCGTTATATGAATACTATTAATTTAACTCCATCTGAAAAAAAACGTTGGACTAGAAACTGCATATTCTTTATTATAGGTTTTTTCTTTCTTGGAATTATTTCAGGGGTCTCTATGGATGCCTTTGTTACCTATTTATCTCTTAAAGCACCAAACGTAGTTACAGCTTACTCTACCTATGTAGGTATTGGCTTATTTGCATCATCTATTATAATTCTTTTAATCCCTAAAATAGGATATAAAAAAGTTTTATTACCTTTTCCAATATTAATTATTATAAGTATATTAGGAATTATTTATATTAATACACCATCTCTTATTGCTCTTTTCACTATTATATTTTTAATTGGCATTAATGTTGCAAATTCAGTTTTAGCTCCAATGCTCTCAAGTTATACAACATTACAAAATAGAACTAAAATTTTTTCAATTGCATTATATACAAATGTTATTGGTACTGCTTTAGCTACCCTTTTAGATGGTAATTCAGTGGTCTATTTTTTTAGTAGATTTATGCATATAGATTATGTTAAAGCAAATACATTAACTTCTGCACCATCTAAGCTTTCACATTTTGCACTTGGAAAATATCTACTTTCTTTTAAAGTATTATTATTTGCTCTTTGTATAATTGCATTACTAGCATTTTTTGCAACTTTATTTTTAAAAGAAAAAAAATCTGATTATCGTGATATAAAGATTGATAGTGATGGAAATGTAATTCATAAAACTAAAGAAAAATTTAATTGGGATATTTTTAGACATCCTACAACTGTAGTTTGGCTTATATATATGTTCTTAATTGGATTTGGAGCTTCATTAGTTATACCTTATTTACCAATTTTTCTTGAGAACTTTCTTCATATAGGTAGAGGAACTATTTCAATATTATTAGCCTTGCAATATGTTGCCTCAGTTTTATTTATGATGATAAGTCCAAAACTCGAGAAAAAATTTGGTTCTGTTGTATCACTAGCTGTTTTATTTAGTTGCTCTTTTCCACTTTTCATAATTATTGTTAATGGTGGAATTTTTGGAACTTATATTGTATTTGGAGTTGGTCTTGCATTATTCCTTCGTTCTGGATTTGCAAATGCTTGCTCGCCAATCCTACAAGCCTTACCTATGAGTTTTGTAAAAAAATCTGAGAGAGCTGCCTACAATGCTGCTGTTTCTGTATTGCAAGCATTAGGCTATATTTTAGGTGGTCTTTTTACTAAATATATATTATTTGTACATGCTAGTGGATATAAAGAAGCCTACTACATTACTGGAATTATGTATCTAGTCGCAAGTATTATTATGTTCTTTGTACTATTTAAAAAATATAATCGTTACACAGAACAAGTATCTTTAGATGAAGAAGTAACCTCAATAGATGAACCTGACTCTATTACTATTTAAATTAAAAAGAAGTAATACCATTAAAATCTAATGCTATTACTTCTTTTGCTATTCGACTATATTATTTTTTAATAATATAAGTCTTATTACATCATAACTTATCTTTTCTGATACCCTTTCTTTTATTGGTGCTAATTTAGAAAATCCTAATTCTTCACCAACCTCATTTACCTCGTCTTCTTCCTCATTAGTAAATAATTCTGAAAAATCAATTTTAAAATTAATTTCATTTCCTTCGGACATATAAGTTTCTATATGTCCACAAATTGTTCCAATAGCTAAACCTCTTTCTTTAATTACCTCTTTAAAAGATTTTCCATCCTTAAGCATATTTACAGTTATTTCATATGACTTTTCTTTTTCTATTACTCTTTTAGTTTTTCTACCTTCTACTTTTTTAGGTAATTTTATATCATTTTCAATTTTGAAATTTATCTCTATGTTTCTCTCCTCTACATACTCTTTAATTTTTTCTATGAATATGTCTCCATACTTTTCTATCTTTCTTTCTCCAACTCCACTTATATCAAGCATTTGATCTCTATTTACTGGCATTCTTGTACTCAATTCTTTTAAAGTATTATCTCCAAATACAAGGTATGGTGGAACTCCCTCTTCTTGTGCAATCTCCATTCTTAAAGCTCGTAACACACTAAATAACTCATTGTCAGCTTTAAGTTTAGTTGCTTTTCTTACTTCTTTAAATAAAACTTTTTCTTCTCCTTTTATTATCTTTAAAGAATTTTTATTAGGTGTAACAACTGGAAACTCTCCACCATAATTTATATATCCATGTGATATTAATGTATTTATAAAGTCTTTTAATTCATCCTTTGTATAATCTTTTACAATTCCATAAGTAGTTAATTTATCTAATCCTTGTTCTATAAGCTTCTTATTTTTAGAACCACGTAATACTTCAACTATAACTCCAATTCCAAATGGTCTCTTCATTCTATAAACACACGAAATTACTTTTTGTGCATCTATAGTTTTATCTATAAGTTCACCTTCAAAAAGACAGTTACTACAATTTATACAGTCTTCTTTTTTTTCTTCCCCAAAATATTTTAGAATATATTTTTTATAACATCCATTTGAATAAACTAAATCTATCATACTTTGTAATTTTTCTAATTCATTTCTTTTTCTAAAGGGATTTGTTGTTCCTGTTTCTATAATATACTTCTGTGTTTGTACATCTCCTGGTGAAAAAAGTAATATACATTCTGATTTTTCTCCATCTCTTCCTGCTCTACCTATCTCTTGATAATATCCTTCAATATTTTTAGGCATATTATAATGAAAGACATATCTTACATCTGGTTTATCAATACCCATTCCAAATGCATTTGTTGCAACCATAACATCTGCTCTATCATATATAAAATCTTCCTGATTTTTCTTTCTTTCAATATCTGAAAGACCCGCATGATAACTAAGAGCATTAATTCCATTTCTTTTTAAAAGCTCACATAGTTTATCAACATCTTTTCTTGTTGAACAGTAAATTATTCCACTTTCACCCCTATTAGCTTCTATATAATCTAGTATATAAATATTTTTATTAACACCTTTTTCAATAGTTATCTTTAAATTTTCACGATTAAATCCTGATATAAAAATCTTAGGATTTATAAGATTCAGACTTTCTAATATATCATCTCTAACCTCTTTTGTTGCTGTTGCCGTAAAAGCAGTTACAACTGGTCTTTTAGAAAGTCCTTCTACAAATGATGATATTCTCTTATAGCTACTTCTAAAATCATGCCCCCACTGTGATACACAATGAGCTTCATCTATTGCTATTTGGCTAATATTTAAGCTTTTTATGATATTTAAAAATTCACTTCCTTCTAATCGTTCAGGTGCAACGTATAAAATTTTAATATCTCCTGTACTTATTCTAAAATAGACTTCCTGAATTTCAATGCTTGAAAGACTAGAGTTTATATATGCACTTTGAACTCCGAGTGCATTTAATGAATCAACTTGATCTTTCATAAGTGATATTAACGGTGATATTACAATAGTTATCCCATCAAATGCAATAGCTGGAACTTGATAGCAAAGAGACTTCCCTCCTCCTGTTGGCATTATTGCTAGTACATCATTTCCATCTATTATTTCATTTATTATTTTTTCTTGTCCTTCTCTAAAACTTTTATATCCATAATATTTATTTAAAATTTCATATATATCTTTCAACTATTTACTCCTTTTTCTATAAATTTTAACCTTATCTTCTTTATATATACTTTAAATATTATACTTATTTTATTTAAAATCAACTCTTATAAACTTAAAAAAGGAATTAGTTTTATCTAATTCCTTTTATCTAAGTCCTTTATCCATTATCTTTTTATAAACATAAGATATATATGGCTCTTTTTCAACATAACAATTTAATTTACTTGTTTCAAGCCATTTAACCCCACTATTTTCATCAAGCTTTGCACGTACTTTTTCTTCCTCATTACATTCAAATAAATATGCAATATTTAAGTGTAAATGCGATGCTATATATGCTCCATTTTTCATATGTCCTGCAACTGGAAGAACATCTAATGACATTATTTCATCTGAAAGAAGTTTTACTGTTTTTATTCCTGTCTCTTCTCTAAGTTCTTTTATTGCTACTTTTAAAAAATCTTCCTCTCCATCCATATGCCCCCCTGTCCATGCCCATGTATTATAAATATTATGATATATCATAAGTGTCTTATCTCTATTTTTATTTACAACAAATGCTGATACTGTAAAATGACATACTACATTTTCTCTTGTAAGTGTATCTTTAAAGTTATCTATACATTGTAAAAATACAATTTTATCTTTCATTTCTTGCTCATTAATAGGTTTATATGATTTTATAATATCTCTATAATTCATCTAATTTCTCCCCCTCTAATTCCGCTATTTTTATTATATCTTAAATCTATACATCATTCATCTCTTTTCGTAAAAAAGCCACCTATAATTTATAGGCAGCTTTTACTGAGGTTTTTTCTTTTAGGATTTTTTGTATGTTATTTATATTTATAATTATAATCTTATTTAATTTCTTTGTGAAATATCTATTCTTTATAATATATATTTGAGTTTACTTATATATTTAAATCAATAAAGTAAATATAAAAATATCATTGTAAATCTCTACTTTATATCCTAAATCTCCATGTAATTCCACAAGATATTTAACAATATATAATCCAAGTCCTGTTCCATTAATATCTTTATTCCGTGATTTATCACCTCTATAAAAGGGTTTAAAAATGTCATCTAAATCCTCATTACTTAAAATTATACTAGTATCATTTATAATCTTTATAAAAGTATCTCCACTTTCGATCTCTATAAAACTTTTACTATATTTCACACTATTTCCTATAATATTAGATAATATTTTTTTCATTATACTTTTATCTACAGTCTTCACTATTCTTTTATCTTCATTTATTATAATATTTATGTTTCTTTCTTTTATAAAATACTCATATCCACTTAAACATTCTAATAAAATTTTATTTATCTCTAACTTTTCTTTTTTAACTGATTTTTCTTCTTCAATTTTTGCTAAATCTATTATTTCATGAACTAAATTATTTAGCTCTTTAACACTTTCTAATGATTCTTTTAAATATTTTTCTCTATCTTTATATGGACCTATACTATAAATCATTCCTTCAATCTGTCCACTTATAACTGTTATAGGTGTTTTTAACTCATGTGAAATTGCATTTATAAAATTTCTTCTTCTTCTATCAATTAATTTTTCTTTTTCTATATCATCCTTTAGCTTTTCATTTGCTTTTTCTAGCATTGATATATTTTTTTCCAAATTGCTACTAATTGAATTTATACTATTAGAAAGTTCTGCAAACTCATCGTTTCCTTTTACTTCTAAACTTTTTTCAAAATCTAAATTAGAAATTCCCTTAGCAACCTTATTTATTTTTAATAATGGGGCACTAATGACCTTTCCATAAACCCAAACTGAAAGTAATCCAAGTATTATTGTTATTATCAATATAATTGGTAATAAAATTATTATTACCTTATGAATATTTTTCCTTGAACTAAGAGGAACACTAACTTTTAAAATACAATTTTGATTTAAACTTTTTACATATGCATTTACTGAAAACTCATATGTTGATCTATTATTTTTAAATATTCCTTTCTTTAATTCACTAACTACAGTATCATCCCTTAATATATTTCTTTCAAACTTATCTGGTGCATAAATCACATCCCCATTATCTGTTAAAAGCGCTGCTACTGCACCATTTTCATAAGAATATTTATTTATTCCACTTTCATAATCATAATTTTCATCATTTGCCATTTTTGTGATTAATTTTTCTGTTTCCATACGTATATTCTTTATTCTAGTATGAGTATAGACTTCTGGAAATAAAAAATATAATGTTATATATATAAGTATTGCTGATGCAACTACAATTCCTGTAGAAATTATAAATAATTTTTTCTTTATACCTATATTATTCCACGTTTTTTTCAAGCACATATCCAACACCTTTTACTGTTTTTATATAATCATATTTTATTTTTTTCCTTAAATTTTTAATGTGTGCATCTATAACTCTCATATCGCCATAATAGTCATATCCCCATACCTTATCCATCAATACTTCTCTTTTTAAAACTGTTGGGTAATTAATAATTAATAATTTTAGTATATTAAATTCTTTCAACGTTAATTCAGCATCTTTTCCATCAACAGTAGCTTTATATGTATCCTCATTTAAAACAACTTCTCCAAATTCCAATTTTTTTGAAGCTACTATTATTTCACTTCTCCTTAATATTGCTTCAACTCTCTTTACAAGCAATGCAAATGAAAATGGTTTTGCTATAAAATCATCTACTTTTTCATCAAATGCTTTAATTTGATTTTCCTCATCATTTAAAGCTGTAAGCATTATTATTGGAATAGTACTTTTTTCTCTTATAATATTTGTAAGTGCATAGCCATCCATTCTTGGCATCATTATATCTGTTATTATCAAATCAAAAGTTCCTTCCCTAAATTTATAATAGCCTTCTAATCCATCACTAGCCATTTCTATTTCATAACCACTTTCCTTTAAAAACTCACAAATAAGTTCTCTTATTTTACTATCATCTTCAATAACCAATATTTTTTTCAATTTAAACACTCCGCTCATTTTTTAAATTTAAAACTACTCTTATTCTAGCACTAAAAAAATAAATTTTTCTTACACTTTTATAAATTCACTAAAAATATAGAAACCTTTATCATTTAATTCACTATTTTAAATATGTATTTTTCCTTTTTATTCATTTAAAGTTAATTTTTAATTGTTATAATTAATATATTCTAATATAGAAAGTGAGTTGAATTATATGAGATATAAATTAAATACTATTAATGTAAAAAATTTAGCCGAGTCTATTAAATTCTATGAAGACGTTTTAGATATGAAAGTTATTCGTGAAATTTCACCTTCTAAAGATGTTAAAATTGCTTTTCTTAAAGGTATTGAAGAAGGTGTTATAGAACTTATTGAAGGAAAAAAATTTCTTAATGAGGAAGGTAATATATCTTTAGGCTTTGATGTTGATAATATTGATGAAACTATAAAAAAACTTAATCATTTTAATGTTAAACTTTTAGGTGAACCTATTGAAATAGGTAATGATACCAAAATACTTTTTGCAAAAGATCCTAATGGGGTAACACTCGAATTTTTAGAAAACTTAAATTTTTAAAATAAAAACACTCCATTAAGATATCTTTGTATCTTAATGGAGTGTTTTTTATCTAAAACTCTTTATTTACTACTCCTAATCCTTCTTCTATTACTTCCATTTCTTCTTCTGCTTTTTTGCTTATTGCTTTTACAAATAAATTTAAGAAATTAAATAGTACATAGAAGATAACTCCTGTTGCTATAAATATTTCAATATCTCCTAATAACTTAAATCCATTGCTTAAAATATAGTTATTCATAAATAATTTACTCATTTTTAAACTTGCAACAACACTAATTGCTAATGGGAATGTAAGTGCTGCATATGTTGGTGCAAAACCTTTTTTAATAAATCCAATTATGTAAGTATATACTA
>NZ_JBOGCC010000120.1:0-21768 GCF_051656525.1 Clostridium sp.
GAACATGCTAACACTTCAGACAATAACGACTCATGTTGTCCGGTCTGGAAGATCGCTTTATAGATCTGGCGTATACGCATCTGTATTTCATCTACAGGCATATCCAGACCCTCAATAGCAACTTCAGAAACAACGTAGGTAGCAATTTCAGCACGATTACCTAACATCAGCAACCAGATAAGCTCACGACCAATTAGCTTATCTTCTTCAGTTAACATGATAGAGTCAGATTTATACTTCTCCACCATGTCAACAATGAAGTAGTAGTTGGATAAGATATTAGGTGCCAACGTCTCACGCATTGGCACATCGTCACCAAACCACTGAGCACAGATAGGCTTGAATGTATTCAGGTAGCCTTCCATCGAGTAGAATGAAGGTACTTTACTCATTATAGCACCTTAGCTAAGGACTTCTTAAGCTCCTTACGCACTGTGTTATGTTTAACCATCTTAAGTGCCAGCTCGATGGTACGCTTGGCTTCAGCATCGCCAGAGATCAGCTTAGCCAGATCAACAGCACCTTTAACAAAACCAATGTACGGTTCGAATGGCGTGCCTTTCTCAACCAGTAAACGCATTTCGTCATTTACCGGATTGCTTTCCATGCGCTTCATTTCGTAAGTGGTGATCTGTTGGATCTCACTCATCGGAGTAATGGTACGCAATACACCTTCGTTGAAAGGCCAGTTGTCTTTCATGTCGGTGCAGTACAGACGGAATGCTGCAATCTTACCAATGCGCTGGAAGATATCAACTGGGTGCTTAGTAGATAACATATCGATGTTACCCACCGCGAAAGTTGAAGGGTCAGCACTTACAAAGAACTGAGTGCGTGGTTCACGCAGATAAAACTGATATTGTTTACCGCCGTCTTTACTATCCGACAGCACTTGCATCAGATCATAGTCACCAGAGATGATACGGTCAGGGCGGTTGATTGCATCTGACAGGAAGTACAGGTGTGCCAGAATAGTTGCGTGATTGCTAGAGTCCATCTTTATATCCTTAGAAACAAAACATCATGCCGGAATAACCAGCAGACCAAAATCCAACAGAGTCTTCAGTTTCAATGATCATACCGTAACGGTAGACCTTTTTACTGAATGGCCAAGTAACGAGCTTAACGCTCTTAACTGTATCAACAATCCCAGAAAACGCACTGCGTATCGGGAAATCAATACCGCGTATGAATTGAACCTTACGCATGTCGTTACAGTGATTAGCAGGACAATACTCAAACATATCAGTAGTCATACCGATAAACTTGGTCATCTTGCCATCTTCATAGATAAGGTGCGTAATATCAGTCAACATCAAATTTGGATAATAACTTGCACCAAAATAAGAATCTAAAATACGACGCATCTCATCGCGAATACCCAAAGCACGATAAGAAATCTTTGGTGGCACAATACACATAGATATCAAGTCTTCAGCACCAGATAACATACGTGTGTTGTAATCACCGTAAGGGAACACATCGATACCGAAGTTTCTAATATCGAAACGTGTCTTAGGACGTGTGATGTTATTCAGGCTAACCATTCCAACGACATCGAACTTCTCGAATCGTCTACGGTTCTCCCAAAGCTTCTCAGCATGCGCACCAGCTATCTCATCCAGTATAGTACATGGCTCTTTTAACCAAACTAACGCAAAACCGGTAGTAGGGTCTTCTTTACCCAGTACCTCTAATTCGTCGTTAGACTTAGCGTGATCGCCGATGAAGTATTCGTGGTACGTATTACCATTACTAGCCGCAAAGGTTCTCCCAATCTCACTGGTTAGCGTATACGACCACTTATGCGCTAGCAGTGGCGGGAAATCTTTTTCACTTTCCCAATAGTCGTTAGTAGACTGATCTTTTAACTTATAGCCACGACCAAAGAAGTGGAAGTTACGTAATGCATAAGCACCGTATTCACGATCTTCCCCTTTAAGCTTACCCTTGTCATCAAACTTACAATCCGCAGGAGTTACTTTAAGGTTGGCTACATTTGGTTTATGCTCAGACTGCCCTAATAAGTTCCAGCCTTCAACCAGATAGATTGTCATATTAGTAGCACCGATCTTCTCGATGTCTTTTACTAACTCTTCTGCAGTACCGTCATGGTTCCAGAAATCAATGTAAGTGATATCACTATCTTCTGGTTTTATGACTTTGTATTTTGCCTCACATACCCCGTCGTCATATTTCCAAGTTGGGTTATACTTTGCATCTTTGATCTGCACACCGGTTAGTTTCTTACCATAACCGACAGGCGTTATGAGGTGAGGTACTTTAGCGTACCTCGCCCCCGGTAAGTTGTCAAACATATAACCGTGTGCGCCGTATCGATTGTTATCACTGAAAAGGTACAGCACACAGTTTTTCATTACACGCCTCGTGCTAGCTTGTTATAGTGTTCCACAGATGCCACAGCTACGCGGCTCTCGCGCTCTGCATCATAAAGTGAGCAATGTGCTTCTTTAGGTGGCAGGAATTGTTTCTTATCGAATTCGATTTTACCCTGCATCATCTTTTCCAGTGAATCGTTGTATTTCTTTTCCTGATACCACATAGGGTCTAAGCTGTACTCGATAACGTGCTCATTATCGCGGCGGCGGAACACTTCCTCTTCGGATGTATGTTGCCCAGCGATTAACGCTTGTACGTGATCTTTTGCATTGCGCACGCTGCGTGCACGGAAACCAGAGAAGTGGAAATCTACCGATGCCATTGACATCATGTGGTTAAGGATGGTCTGGTCGAACTCAGGACCGTTGGAAAAGAATGCATATTCGCTTGAGCTGACGTTAGCGATTTCACGCATGATGAACTTCGCTAATTGACAAGCATGTGTGGTTGTATCCACGCCGAGCGTTTTACACATGTTGCGATAATAAGACGCAACGTTAAGAGACGGGTTAAAGTCAGGCTTACGCGCATCATTAAACCACCAATCCATTGTACGACGCGTGAATGTACGACCGTGGGAAATTTCGCTGTAGTTTACCAGACTGTGAAAACTGTCCGATAATGTATAATGAATACCATCTTGATTAAGACGATGTACGATCGCGCTGGTAGAGAAGATAGCAGCATCTGGCTCAGTGCTACCACACTCGATATCCAAAGTGATGATTGTTTTTGGTGCAACATAATGACGCAATAACATCTTAAACTCCAATGGTAGGTTATGACAAACTAATGACTATCTAGTTAAACTTCACCTAGATAATATATGCGCAAAAAATATTACACAGCTAGGGCTAATGCCCTAGCTTTGGTTAAGGTTTCAATTTGAAGCACTGATTTTCCAATGAATCGATCCGTAGAGACTTTAAAGCACTATTCTTTCTTTCCTCTTCAAGTAGCTTATTCATACCCTGAATCTGCGCCTTGTTAGTCCCACATTCAACGAAGTAAGGTTCGACGCGTACCGCAACAAAACAAATCAATACCAAGAACGCAGCATTCATGAACAAGCTGATTCTTAAACCCAAATCCTTTTCGTTATTTGGATTGATAAAGTTTAGTACGGATACCAGTGCATTCAATAATTCCGTTAATGCCTGCCCCATTTATCACCTCGACGACTTTTTTGTGTATGACAACGGAGGAATACACATGTTTACCCTAAAGGCCTTCATTTCAATTTCCGCGATGCAGGATAACGACCATGGTGTCGTTTCCGCTCTCGGTGAACTGTCAGACCACTCGAACTCATTCGCACGAGAAAAGTACCGCTATACTCGCCAAGCTTCACCCGAATGTGAACTGGTTGTCTTTGATTCATCTGTGACATTACCAGCACCAACACCTGCAATTCATGTTACAAAATCGCTTGAGTATTCCCAATGGTGTTACACGCAAGCAGTGACCGGTAAAATCGGTTCCGATACTGAAGCGTTTAAGGCTAAATTCCTTGCTGAGTTTGGCGGTCAAATCGATCGCTTTGACTGTGGTCAAATGGTGACTGCTCGTGGATTGTGGCTACCTGCATTTATCAGCTATCGCTTGGTTGACCAAGAAGATAACCATGTACGACTGTGGTTTGCGGATAAAGCCTTTCAAGCACAATACGATAGTTACCAGATTATCGTGATTCCACCGATTTTGCCAGTCGATACATTTATGAATACGACTAGCGTTGTTGCTAAAGCGCTGGCTGATTTCAATCTACCACAACATCAGTTTGACATTAACGTTGCCGCAGGTGGCGTTCCGTATACAAGATCGAAAACCAATAACTACACCTGGTATGCTCCAGATGATCCAACTTCAACACTCACCACATACTGGTCAGTGATTGTCTATGGTGGTTCCGTAGTTAATGATGACATTATCCGTGATGCCATCGCCGACCACATTCTGAACAATTCAGAATATAATCGTGACCAGTGGTTGCCAGTATTCCCGGATATCTTCGCATCGCGTGGATTTACCATTATCCCAAACTGGTTAAAACACAGTACATATGATGCGTCTCCGAGAGGTTCATTGTATTCACCAGTGTTGACAAATGGCGAAGGCTTGGAGTTTGCCAACAAATATTCTTTCGATCGCTCAGAAGCGCATAACCTTAAATATATGCAGACTTCTGTAGTACAATGGAAATCTTTGGCAGCAGTCTTTGTTGGTAATGTCGAGAACGATGCTAAACGCATGTTACTGACAGACGTCTATGAAGACTACACCTTTATCTCACCATTGTCAATGGATTTCAATCGCATGTCGTTTGAAACCACTGAGTTCGTCAAGATGTTGATTAAGGCAACTATCATGGCGGAAGAGTTCGACGAGTATATGATCCTTGAAGATGGATTCTACAAGTTAGAACGTAATGGCCTCTTCTATATCACATTCAACCATCTGAAGGTTGACTTCATGGTATTAACACGCCTAAGCATGGAGAAGGATAATGAGTAAGCGTGTACCGTTAACCCCGCGTGTCCATACTGCTGGTGTGTATGTACTCAAGCCACCTTTCAGCGCATCAATTGATGTTGTCTATACAGCAGATGCGGTAGTTACTTTCCGCGAGCTGAAGAAAGATGGCGTAGATATATTCACAGAGTATTATCAGAAGCATAAGCTTACTACAGCTGATATGGCTGCTGATGACGAAGTGAATGCCAGTATCGTTACTTTGCGTGCAGGTGACGGTGCACTTATTGAAGTTCCAGATACGTACATCAATTCGTATCCTGGTGATTCTGGGATGGCGCATACTCGTCAAGTGCTGATCTGTGACTTGGGATTAATTCCAGAGACAATGAATGTTGATTATATCCGTGATGATGTAGCAGACATTTTGCGTAACACGATTGGTGTAGTGTCTGACGTAACTTTAGCAATCGCGCCAGTACGCACTGACTTAACGTATAGTCAATACATCGAGTCAGAACGCCGTCGATTAGCAAACGTGTCAACCTACGAATCTAAAGATGAGCTAATTACCAAGCTTCGTGCAGCAGTAGCCGATTTGACCGACCGCAATGCGCAGTTAGAACAGATCGTTATCGATTTAAACGAAAAAAAATAAAGGGTGCCCCGCAAGGGGCACTCTTAGTTATGCTATAATCAGTTTTAGAGAGATATGTCTAGCAAACGATACAAGTAGCTCTGGCGTACGATAACTTCCGAATATCATACGCATACCTGTTACAATGTCATCATTAGCTAGGATACGGACTTCAAGATCTTCTGGTTTAATGTTTGATTTTATTAAACCATCGACCGCTGTGTTGATTAATCGCTGCGCTGCCGGCTTATGGTTAAACATACGCACAGTAGGATAAAAACTACCAATCCAATCAGTTTGTGCCCTCTGCATATACATTACTTCCATGGAATTGTTTACGCTTCCGACTGTAATGGTAAATACCAGACTTACAGTGCGGTGGGTCTTGTGACATAATATCCAGTGTCAATAACAGAGCATTACGAACATAAATTTCAACACGCTCGTGAATGAAGTGCTCTGCTACTGTAGACATGTTACTTTCAGTAATAGTCTTTATTGCATGTTCCACCTCCTTCTTGCATTCAAATGCAAAATCGTTAAGAGGATGTGGCTGAATAGCAATGTTCTGTAACGCTTCAATAACCAGCGCCTTTGGGTTTACGACATCGCTATAGTTACCAGCGATAACATTGTTACGAGAACGGCTAAAGTATACATCGATTCCTGGATACTCAGACGTAACAATAGTTTTGATGTACATTACAAAAAATCCCTTTATTAATCGCAGCAAGAGCCAGTGTCAGATGAACCACAGTCATAAGTGTTATTATCGTTATGGCAATGCGATTCCGATGTAGGTGTTGTGGTGTCCAATCCAGTGAGGAATATCCGGTTTGCTGCGAACGGATCGAAACTGGTATTACTTGGTTCAGTATGGTGTCTAGCATATTTGATGTTGTTATCGCGTTGTGGTTTACGGTACCCATTACTACTGCCGCTTTTACCGCTACCAGTTAGCTTGGGTTGCTGCCACTTATCAGCATTATCAACTATCTTGACGCTAACTGGTCGAATAGAGCGACTAACTTCTTGCAGTACTTTGCTCTGTTCACGCTGACGATTGTATTCCTTGATAACATCAGTAACTTCAATGATGTCACGGTTATACTTATCGCCTTCAATCATTCGGAAACACAGTAGTTTACTCCACGGTGTCCGACGGAATAAATCTAAGCGCCACGCCATTCTGTCACGCCAGTTAGTAAGGTGCGCAGGTGCCTTGCCTTTAACGTCTTTGTTTTTATCATCAAAGAAGGCGGTTCGTTCCACCTTACCGTCAATAGTGACGTATTCAAAATCCACGATAACGCGACACAAGCCGTTGTTGTTGAAGATATATGGCTGAACATAATCCTTGTGATTACGCAAGCGCGTATAGTAATCACGTAAGCCGCTAAGTACGTTTTCCATTGCAGCATAGATACGCGGGTTCTTAACAAGGCTATTGTTAATGCCATGTAGAGTACCGTTGATGTCGGTATTAACACAACGTAAGCTTAACACGCGAATCAGCTGAGATTCGATATTGCTGTAGGTAGCTGTGTCAAACCCACCACGTGGAATAATAACGCGGAACAAAATATAGTTGGTGTGATATGGGAAAATGTTCACACGGTTAGAACCGACATGTAAATGGTCAGTGTTTAAAGTATTCATGTAATCTCCATTATGACAAAAAATAAAGCCCTCGATGAGGGCCTTATTAAATTAGTTGTTTTTGTACTTACTTAGCTAGCGCATGTTGCATATAAACGCCGGCATAGCCGTGTGCATCCGCAATGTTACGGAATCCAATAACGCCAGTATCAAGAAGCTCATGACGACGTTTCGCTACATCTACAACTTTAGGCGTGGTTTGGTCGCCCAGCATACGCAGTTTCTCAATAACGACTTTGGTATCGATAGTGCCGAAGAAACGCACATCATCACCATCAATCGAAAAGACGTCATCACGCTGCGTGACGGCAAATGGCGCATATGGTTCGATAGTACCAGTTGCAGTATCCACGAGGTAAGCTGAAAATACCTTAAAGGTACGTAGGTCTTGCGTACCATCATAGCTATCGAATGCACATTCGCGACTGATAAGCAAATTACGAATTTCATCAGTCATTGGCACGAGCTTACCCGATAACGTCAGACTATGTGATTCTAAGCACATTAGCCCGCGTGCCGACTTGGACAGCACAATAGCCATGCTGATGTCTTTATAACTGTGGCAAATAACTACAGTCTGGATTGCACCGTCTTCAGGCGTTTCAGCCAGTATAACTTCAACACCGCCTTCCAATGCCGGCTCTTGCTCTTCCACGCTAATCATTTCCGGTTCATTATCTTGTAATGACCCAGCTTCAAATTCTTCCATCTGCTGTGGCGTCATGATGGTACCGGAACGCATGACCGGCGTAACACGAATGGTTACATAACCAATTGTGTTGTCACGCATATCGAATTCGCCGACGTGCAACTTAGCAGTGCTAACGAACTTACCTTGCTTGCCCATTTCGCTATATGAGTCAGCAATTTGCTTGAAGAACTCTTGCACCAGACTTACATCACAAACATCGATGTTCTCATAAGGACGTGTTTCGATGTTGCGCAGCAGGTCTGCGATTGGGTGCAGTAAACCAACGCCAGTTTCCATCAGCTGATTGCCATCAGGTGGCGTGATAGTGACATCCAACTTATCAATCCATGAACCACCATAGAGGCCACCGAGAACGAAAGATGCAACGCCAGTAGTTTCAATAACTACGTTGTACTTTAAGTTGTCGAAAGCGACAGGGTTGGTATAAACGTCATTAAAGCTCATCACTATATCCTATTTATGTTAAAGTCCAAACTAATCTTTAGATAGTAAATATTTAGAACCCGGGTTAGTATACCATGAAGTTCACCTAGATAATATATACCTAAGAAAAAATACAAACAGTGTAACGGTAGGGCCGAAGCCCTACCGTCGGTTTATGCTGCTAGTACACTATCGATGTGTCTGTCCCACCAGTCGCCAGTGGTATTGTAATTGCAGTAGATGCCGTTACCGATACTGGTTGGTGCAATTGTACCTTGAATACTTGGGATATCACACATGGTGACATTGGCCAGTTCAAGTTGCTCCGGGTGGGTGATTTCGTAGTACTTGTCGTCGATCTTTCGCTTAATGTTAGTAACGAATTGATTTACAGTCATTGGCTTACCATTACGGTAGAACATATTTTTGTTCATAGCTACAAAGCTTGCCGGAACAACTGTTTTCGCTAGCCGAGAGCCTTTCGCTTTCAGCATCTTTACAACATACGCAGGTGCAATGAAGTGCGCCATATATGCTTCTGTATCACTTACCTTACGTTTAAGCCTGGTACGTAACCATGCTTTGTTATCGTTGAGTAGTTCACCGCCCATTAGTGCATTGTGATATGGATTATAGATGTCAGGTTTTTTGATACCGTGTTTCTTAGCATGTCGCTTAACCATAAGTCGCCATGTCGCAGGCGTAAACTGCATTAGTCCACGCGCAACCCTGCCTTTGGCTTTTGGTTCCATAGTCGACTCAATGTTTGCGATTGTTGCTAAGAAATTTGGATCAGTACCCGTTGCATCTGCAGCTTTGATAATAGCCTTCGCTACTTTGTTGTTTCGATGTTCTTCCTTGAGTCGCTGTGGTTCTTGCTTCTTAAAGTTAATATCCAGAAAATCCTTGTAGAATGCAGTATCTGCTGAATACAAACGATTAGAAGGGAAATCATACGACGATGCCGAAGCTGGTTGTAAAGAGACTGCTAGTCCAGTAGCCATGATGATCGCTACAGAACGTGGTACTCCCTTGAACAATACAATTACTGCACCAGTAATTACCATCAAAAGTAAAGTTAAAATAGTGAAGCTGCTCATTATGTAACTCCAAGATTGTTATAGAGTATTTATATACTCATGCGGTTGCCGCCGTACATGTACCTCTCAATTGACGACAGTTAATAGGATGGTTCTTTGTTTAACAAAAGAAGGCGGGTATTTTCCCGCCATTTTATAATTATACTACGTGGATAGTACGACGTGTACGGTGATACTCATAGATATCCATTACTGACGTACCGAAGATTGTGGGCGTTGACTTAGGCGCAGTGCTACCACTAATCATAGTACAAAAACTATGCGCCATATGATTGCACAACGCAACTGGAGCTATCATATCGTGCTCATTATCCCGGATAGGTGCGATCTCCATTAAGTGAATATCATAGAACGGACTACACATCTCGTCGCCCAATATAGGCCTTTTAGGCTTGTCACTATCGCGTCCAGCAACCATGGCAGCCAACGATACGCGTTTCATGTTAGTTGGTCTTACGCAATACGGTATCAATAAAATAGGACACGTAAGTTTCGGTAACTTAATGTACCCGTTTGGGAAAATTCGGATATCCGAAGTATCTGTCATACTGAAGCCGCTTACGTCTGCCTCAGCGAATTCGTCTTCATCCATGTCGCGCGGATCAGACTTAATGGCCGGATATGGTCTTGTTGTCATACAGATAGTATTCAAATACTCAAGATCATCGATACAAAGACCGTAATGATGTTCCAGAGATTCAAATGGCCAGTGATGATCATAAAACAGAATTAGTGGCGCATCTGACCGACGACCAGTATAAATACTTGTTTTCAACGGACGAATGAGTGAACGCGATTGAATGACTGGAATTACATACCCATCGATTGTAACACCGCGATCTCTACGCGTAACTTTACCAAATTCAAACATCTATTTATCCTCAGAGAAACACTGTTGCTGCCAAATCACGGGAAGTAACAGCATTTTGCAGTACCGTACCGTTAGAACCAACCACGCCAGCGCATGTAGTAGACCAGCGATATATAGACATGAGTGACGTTAAAGACCCAATTCCATAATCCACACCATGTACGATGCAGTTATCGTGTTCGCTAGCAAGCTCACGACTATGCTCAATGTTGAATAGTACTGGTGAGTAAACCATCATATCGCAGACAGTTGGGTCAATATTATTGGACGGTGAACCGATAGCCAGTGGCATGATCCTGATACCCTTCCATACTTCCGACACAAATGGTTGATCGTCGCCATAAATGAATAAGTCGGAGTATTTGTTATCATGCATCTTACTGAGGTAAGAAATCTGCGAAATGGTGCGTTTAGATATACCATTAAGACCAACGTCGTCATCGCATGCTTTCTTAGCTTCGTCGAAGTCACACTTGGTTAACTTATGGAAGATCTCAGCTGCCAGATCTTTAGGCAGTAGCTTCTGCAGCGTAGATGGACGACGTATGTCATACACTACTATCATAGTGCTAAACTTAGTCACGTCGCTATGACGTAAAGATAGCACTGGTTTATAGATGATACGGTTGAAAATATCATCGGCGAATCGCGTAGGCGAAACACCATATGTACGTGCAGTAACAGTATGTAGCGTGAACATTCAATATCTCCTAGAAAAGAGATGGATTAATCCATCTCAACATTCTGGTTATAGACCGAAGGCAAACTAATACCATCCGGGTCAATTACAACGTAACTAGCTTGACTTAACTGGAAATGCACTTCAGGGTCATGACTAATCATAATCAGCTGAGAGTACTTACCAGATTCCAAACTATGGTTAATATACTTGATACATTTGTCTTGGTGCCCTTCATCGAAACCAGAGAACGGCTCATCAAGGAATAAAGGATAGCCATCCAGATTACTTAAAGCATAGAACGACAACACGAAAATCAAATCAAACAAACGACGTTGTCCAGCACTAGCTTCAGATAAGTCTTCTGGTTGTTCTCTATCTGGGTCTTCGCCATCATCGCCCATGATATAAGGGAACTTATAGTTAAGCTCACCTTTATCAACCGCACATGGCAGTATCTCAATATTATATCCCCATACACGACGAATGATATCATTCATCATATCGGTAACACGTGAGATTGAGCGATACAAGTGCTTGGCTAATAAACCTTCTTCAGGCCCCATTGCAGTAAGCAGTTCTGTACTTACTTCCAGCTCCTTTGTAATACGTGCAGCTTGAGACTTGAGTTGTTCCAGCTGACGACGATTGTTTTCTAACGCATAATAGCGTGCGCTTGTTTCCTCCAGTGTAGAACACACATGGCGCAATGCACTAACGATTTCCTCATGCTCAACAGTGAGATAATATGATTTAGTGGACTGTTCTGCATAACCATAACATATGTCCAAGTCCTGTTTCAATGAGAACTCTTTGTCACAGTCATCATGCCACTTGTCATAAGCAACAATCTTAGCATTAACAATCTCGGCTAAACCGTATTTGTAGTTGTATTCAGTACGAGCAACCTCAAGCTCTTGTTGACGTGCTTCCAGCCACTCTTTACCATGCTCAACCACAGCGCTCAGACGGACGTTCAGAGCGTCCCTAGCGGCTTTTGTCTCTAATACCAGTGCCAATGTATCCCAGTCAGCTTTAAGTTGCTCTACAATGCTAGGAATAGCATTATGCTCAGCTCTCGACAGGATAACGTAATCAACTACGTTAATGTCACGGATACGTGTTAACTCATCGTTGAAGTTATTGATACGGTTCAGCCAGCTAACCATCTCCTTATACTTGGCTACTGCATCATCGTACATAACCTCGAATTGTTTCTTGGTGAAGTAAGATTCCTTAACCCTAACTCGCAGGTTATCAATCTTTTCAGCAGGATAACCAGCAACATATTTATGCTCACACTTCGGACATGTAGATGTTTCAGCGTGGTCATAGTGGTTAATGTGTCCTTCTGCCTGATTAATGAAGTTTTTGATTTCACCTAGCTTAGCAGCAATGTTGTTAGCATCTTGCATCAGCTCGTTAGCATGGTCGTGTGTAATACGCTCTGGACGTTCACCACTAACATCGCTATATGCTTTCATAATGCGATCGTAGTCGGTCTTAATCACACGAGGAGATTCAGCAACTTCTTTAAAGTGAATACGTGCTTCCGCTAAACGGATAGTTTCATTATCACGCTCAATCCATTCACGTAATTCATTAGCACTCGCCCCCTCACTAACGCTAACAGCGTCATCAATTATGTTCTGTACTTCCAATACCCGACGCATTGCTTCACGCGCAGCATATTGGTGTTCAGCTAATTGTGCAACTAGTGTATCGCGGTCAATGCCTTCACCACCAGTAAGTGCCGGGTCAAACTTCAGGATTAGCTCAGACACTTTAGCAAGATCTTCATAAGCACGTGCTAGCTTATCTACGTTCATGTCTGACTTATAGTCGCGATCGCTGGTGATACGATTACGTTTAGATTCTAAACGGTCACGCGTATCTTTAAGGCGTTCCATTGCCTCAGAGATTTTGACAAACTCATCATTACCATCGATGACCAGTGTTGATAGCTCACTGATTTCATTGGTTACGTTCTTAAACGCACCCTTCAAATCACGAACATGTTCACGGAGCTTGTTGTAGAACTTCAGTCCGTACGCAAGGTCAGACTCGGATAACTTACCGAACCAATATTTGCGGTCTGGCCCACGCATCTTGGTAATCTGTTGTTCATGGTCGACAACCATTCGATGTAACTCGAGTGACCACCCGGTCAAATTACGGATAACTTCATCGTGGTATGTAGGGTTGACGTCCTTGTGTATCGCTACATTGTCAGTAACATTAAACAGCGTATTCTTAACACTGTTACCCTGACGCATACTTTCAGCACGGTAAACAACATTGTTAAATTTGAAGGTTGTTATCTTACCGCCACCATCACGATATTCCTTTCTTTGAATTGATAAGGCATGCATCTGCCGAGTAACACGGGTCTTGCCGGAACCGTTACGACCAAGGAATAGTGTAACGCGAGTTGTAAACTTTAGCTTGAAGCGACGGATATTGTTCAGCTTCAAACCATGAAAACCTAATAGTTCAATATCTAGGAGCTCGTACATGGCTTCATACTCAGCATTCGAATTTTATGGCATTGGTGTGGTAGCCGACGTAAAGGAACGTGGGGCCACGACAGTGATGGTGACACCACGTGAGCAGCGATTTGCGCACCAAGAATTAGTAGACACTAACCCACAAAGAGAAGACAAGACAGTAAAAACAAACAATGGCGAACGTGTAGTTAAAGCAACTAACAACAAAGCTATTGAATGTACTTGGCTAGCAGTAAACTCAATGCGTAAGACAGCCCCGGACGTACGTAACGGTGATGAAGTACTTATCTATACGCTAGGTGATGATAGATACTTCTGGATGCTGTTAAATACCGCCGACCATAAACGATTAGAAACCGTAATATTTGCAATCTCTGCTGACCCAAACAATCCATTGAAAGATGACTTTTCAAATGCTTACTTCATAAGTCTATCATCCCACGAAAAACAATTCATGTTTAGACTTAATAAGGTCGATGGTGAAGTAACCGGTTACACCATAGAGTGTAATGCCAAAGATGGGTATCTGTCAGCATCAGATGACTTTGAAAACGGATTCTTTATCAAGTCTAAAGAACGTGTTGTAGGACTAGAGAACGCAGACCGAACAACTGTTCAATGTGATAAAGAAGATGCCAATATCTATGCACCAAGAAACATCAACCTAACCGCAGAAGAACGTATTGCAATGCGCTGTAAGAAGTTATTCGCCAAGTGCGAGGACTGGGAAGTCAATGCATCGAATAGCTATAAGGTAAACACGCCAAACGCAGAGTTTTCAGAAAGAATTACCACGCCTTCAGCGATTATTAACGGTGTTACGCACGAGAATCACAAGCATATCAGTAATGGCCCTGGTAAACCAACTAACGGTCCGCAGAACTAAGGCAAAAAAAAATAAAGGGGCTCCCGAAAGGGAGCCTCTTATTACTTAGGTGTTACAGTGACGAGCGTATATCCAACACGACACTCTTTTTCCATCGCGTTGATATCATAAATGATTGGTTGTGCCAACAGCAATTGGATTGGCTTATCGATATTATCGAAATCCACTTCCGAGGACTTACCCACATCAACAGTGTAACCGGTGTCCTGACTAACACACCAAGCTTCATCGCTATCCACCAGCGTAGACATAACTACCTGACTATTAGCCAGAATAGTGTGTGCATGAATGCTATCCACGTTAGGCTCGATAGTTAATGTAACTGGCGCACTGAACATTTCTAAAACTAAAGCTGCTACTACTACTGTGTTCATCTCAATATCCCTTAAATACATTACTGATTAAATCTACTACACGTGCCGGCTCGATGTGGTTTATGTTAATACTCAGCTCGACATAATTACCATTTACGGTCACATTGTCTATCCGCACAAAATCGCCTTCAGTATCTAAAGTAATCTGAACGATACATGCCATCTTAATCATGTTATATAACACACGACGCTTGTCGTCGAGTGCTAACTTTAGCCGCTCCGCATAATCGATGTATGCGTCATATACGTCAGGCGTACTTATTTCATACTGAATCACCGCATTGAATTGATGTAACATAGGCTCCGTTTTTAACTGCACCATGCATTTGCGCTTTTCATCCAGATCCTTACCCATGTTAATAAGCCACGCATACCGATGCCATAGTTGCTTACGCGGTTCATCGCTTTCATCTAAACGTGGCATATCCCCATCCGAATACTTGTTCTTCGAATATACGAAGGCAACGATCAAAATCACAGCAGCCAAAGATAACGCTATTGCTAACGTAAAGATGTTCAGATCACCTACAGTCATAAATACTCCAAGATAGAGCTAGGGCACATGCCCTAGCTTTTTAGATTACGTAACTCAAAAGGTTAGCAAGTGCAGTCGGAGGCATCAGTTCAATATTTACATTAACTTCAGCAACACCTAACACATCGTCACATGCGACAACCTCTGTAGTTTTACCGCTATAGACCATGTTGATTGTAATATCGATCTTGCGCTTACACCTCAAGCTACTGTTGTGAAACAGTATCTTATAAACAGCCTCGGCATACACCTTCCCGAAATGTGTGTTATAGTGAAACTTAATTACGTTTTCACCAATATGCATTTCATGGATATCAATAGCTGTTACATAATTTACTGCTTTGTTGTAGATAACCGGCTTACGTATCCCCGACTTGACTAACTCCTCGGCCGAGTACCACGCTGTAACAAAATCAGCATATGTTTCAGCTTTAAGGTACCTGGTTCTGGCGGTAGCAACCGCTGCAATCATAATGATCCCAAGGACCACTGCGATAGCATATAGTTCAAAATTCATGTTACTGCCCCAATGTCTTAAGCCAAAGGTTCTGATATAGCTCATTCGGCTTAATAGCATAGAATGACGGAACATTGTAACTGGCCACACCATCGAAGTCACGTGTGATTGTAATTTCATCACCGATGCATGTACGAACTCGTGCTACACCTTTAGCAAGATCAGAAAGGTGTAGAATGAATACGTCTTTCACAGGTACAAGTGCTTCGTCGATCTCAAGGTTCTGGTAACTCCGACAGAGTGAACGCAAACCATTGAGGAACTTACGCGCAGTGGTCTCGGTATCGAATACACTGCTATGAATGCTGACATTTGTTTTTAGCACTTCGCCCACAAACTCAAATTCAAACGTAGGGTTAGCGACGCTACAGACATCTACCTTAGCTACATTGATTCCCGGACGAATCGCGTTAATTTTAGACAGTTGGTTGCCGTTACGATAAAGATGAATAATCATTCTACAAGTCCATATTGAATAAAGCGCAAGCGAACTTGCGCATGTGTACACCTAGATAATATATGTCCGTGATATTTTTAGCTAACGCGGACAGTATACCACTTCGAGATATGTGCACGATACTCTGGTTCTGGTCTTAGACGCTTCTTGTCAGTGATCAGTTCCTTCGGATCTTCGTTACGTACACTAGAAGAATATGCTGGCGTATTAGCAAGCACATCATCAAAAGTATGATAAAGAATCGTGGTCGCATCACTGAAGACGCCCCAGTAGTCGATCACACGGTTATTTTGATTAGTGACTAAACCATCGTAATGTGCAGGACTAGAATTAGGAACCCCTAACTCTCCCCACCAGTGCTTGCCAACGCCATCATGATCAACCAGCAACTGGGGTGCATCAACCTCAATGATAAACGACGTCTGTAGTGCCAGAATCTTACGCTTGAGAGCTTCGTCTTCCAACGCTAAGAAGTTAGTGACATCGAAGTTTACATTTAAGCCCAGCTCATCACCGTAGTTCAGGATATGGTTCTTCACATATCGTGGAGTAAAGCTAAAGCTGTACAGATCTCGTCCAAATAGACGTAACCGTGAGTCGCTATCATTAGCAAACCAAATACCACCACCAACCACGCATGCCAAGGTACGTCCTGTATCTTTAGCTTTGACATAAAGTCCGCCATTGTTATCGAATTGAATTTCGTCATCTGTAAATGGACGACATTTCACACTGGCAGGCATAACCAAAACGCCACAAGACATATCTCCAGAGCGATGGATAATACTACCAGCACCGTACAGGCGAATACCATCCAAATATGGAGCCGCCATCACAAAGAAACCATTGACTGTAAATAAACAATTTTCCAGTATGATGTCTTTATAAACAGGATCACGTAAGAACAGATCGACCGCTTCAGATGGCTCTACTGGCTGCGACGGATGCATGTCTTTACCACACAATTTGACATATTTGAATGCGCGGAAGATAGGCAAGTATTTAGAGCGGACATATTGAGGATCAGGTAAACCCGGCGTTAATAGCGACATCGGTACTGTCTTTAAGAACTCAGATACTCTGATACTATGCGCATGCTTAACGTTATCTAAGTCTAGTGTATGGTATGTGCCCAACGTGGTTTCGATAACCCCAATCTCTACACGCAAATACTTGTCTTTCAGCACTGCGATCGTTTGATTACCCACATCAGTGGCGGTGATATGAGATGGGTTAGTGACGTATGTTTTACCTGGAACTAGTTCTAAGGCCATGGTGTTTCCTTTGGTTAATAAACATGTTTAGAGGACAGAGATAAATGGTAGTCTATCCTTTTGATCCACAGTGTCGATTAGAGTCCAATTGGATACCTAAGGAGACACTGTCTGCGTTTCCGTCCAATGCAACACGTACGATGGTACCATTGCACGCACCGTTCTATGCCAAGAACTGTAAAGTGTTCAAGGGTAACAATGAGTTAATTCTCGGTAAAGACTACGAGTTCTCAATCGAACATAAAGTAGCTTCACATCGCACTGGGTTCCGCATCTATGGCGGTATTACAATCATCCGGGATGAATTGATCCCACCTTTCACAGTAGCGTATCACCCACAAGGTGGTACGTTTGAGGCAACCGCCTCTCAAATCAAAACATACCTAGATAAAAAACTAGATATCTGGGAATCTAGCTGGGAAGCACTTATTAACAGTGACTACTATCCAGCAGTCAAGATTCTATACGATATCGAAGCTTTTAGCAGCGAACCAGACGTTATTAAGGCAATCGGTTCATTAGAAACAGCAGTCAAATCAAAAGACGAAAGTACCGAAATCAGATTCGCGTTGTTCAAAACACGAATCGATAATCTACGTAAGGATGTAGAGCGGTTACGTCTAGATGAACACATTGCTAAGACACGCAATGCACATGGCACAAAAGCACATCATGTCGGTGCATTGAGTAAGGAAGGCATTGCAGCTAACTCAAAGCGTATCGGTGGTCTTAACGAAAGCGAGTTTATGAATCGCTTATTCGCAGAGATCCCGCCTATCAAAGATCAATTCACTGATAAGTTCAAACAAGGTGAAGATCTAAAGACCGACACTAAGTTGGTTATTGACGATGGTGTCTTAACCTTTGGTGATAGCGTTACCATTGAAATGGATGACGAGCACTTTAGTCAATTAGGCGACAACGGCTTAGCATTGGTTGCAGATGCTGATGCCAAGACACCTGGCACAGTATTGCAAGTGTTAGCAGGCGGTAATGAACTAACCATTACCTCAACAGGTAGTGTGCAGGATAACCGTAAGCTCAAGGTTAATGAAGAAGAAATCATTACCGAGAACACACTCAAGCAGTTTGCGTATGCAATCATCAATAAAGATGAAGAGAGTATCTCTACAACGAAGACTGCATCAATTGAGTTCATTGGTGAAGGTAGTATCGACTCCCCTATTGAGGTAGTTACCAGTATCCCAGTGTCAGCTGGTGATGCAGCAGGTACCGTTAAAGTGGTACATGAAGGCAGTCATGGGTATCCATGTCCTGGGTACTCTAACCGTAACTTCTATGTCTTCCATGCAGGTAATAACAAATACATCGGATTGCGGAACGGGGCTGATGACTTAGAGTCAGATGTATTCATTACCGACATCACAGTAGATCCACTGGCTGTTAAACCTACTGCTGAGCGTTTCCGTCCACGTAACCTGCCAAGCACTGCAATCCCTACTAACGTCAGACATGGTACTGAAGATGTCGTCTGGTTAGACACAACCGATGGCGTGTTCTTACTGATTACCAACCGCAATCCAGACTATCATGCCTGGAAGGCAGTTAAGGTGCTTAACTCAGACATGAACCTCGGGTACTATGGTACGCCGTTTATTCATGCTGGTAAGATCTATGTATTGTGCCCACAACATTCAGGTGGTGGCAGTACAGTTCGACTGTGGGAAGCAGCAATACCTAGCGGTAATACTGTAACTATGACAGCACGGACACTGTCCGGTACTAACTGTAATGGGACAGCACAAAACGCAGCTACCTTTAGCCACTTCGACAAGATGTATGGTAATAAGGGTGAGAAGTGTTATGCATACTCAGATGACGGTTACTACGACTACCTGAGCATCTCACATGCTGGAGACCAGTTCGACTATGTGCAAGCTGGCGGCCAAGTACGTATCTGTCATATCGCAAACCATTACACCAGTACTAAAGTCAAGGCATACACACAACGTATCCATTTCTCTTACCTGGTGGACTTAACAACAGGCCGTGTAATCGAAGATGCTCCTGGCAACTACCCACTGAAGATTCGTGAAAACGATATCGATGTTAAAGTACCAAGAGACTATCTGGCTACCAGTAATGGTAACTGGACATCAAACGCCAAGCGAGCAAACGGCCGGACATTCGTCTATGCAACCTATGACCGTTTATCACAACCAACTATTTACCATCTCGAAAATACCGGTAGTTTGTCTGAGTTAGATAACATCAAGTGGAATGCACACTACTGGCGCAGAAAGGCAGAAGCTAGTTACTTAGGTCTCTACGGTACCAAGGTACATTCCGGCCTACGTGGCGCTACTGTATTTGGCAAGAACCGTATCATGGCAGTCTGTATGGATAACACGTCTGTGGATTTCCGTTATGACCCATATGGTTCTTACTCACCAACGCTGCAGGGTTATGGTCCAACCAACGATCGAGTATCGTTAGACTATGCTACTCAGAAAAAGCTCAAGCGTATCGTCTGGGTTAGTGAAGAAAGTGGGTATGTAGGACGTGGCTGTATTCTGTCTGCTAACCGTTTGACAGAAGACAGTACTTACGAAGGCGGGCACTTCAGTAACCCAATTAGCATCACTGAAGCAATGTATATGTCGGTTAAGACACAGGCAGTAAATCGTTTTTACGATGCTGCAAATGGCCCAATCGTCGATAGTACATTAACGCTTATGATTCATCGCTCACCTGGCGTACCACAAATCGGGTATGTGCAGGTAGTGCAGGAGAAGCCTAATTCAGGTGGTCAAAAGGTATGTCGTTATTACGTGTTCTATATCACCACAGATCGTTCTGTCGGGAATGTAAGCGTAATTACCGTAGGTGGTTTGATCACATCAGATATCCACAATGATGCTGCAAAAGATTTAGAGCAAAACTCAGATAGACTGTGGAACACAACAGCACTTATTCACAAGTTGGAAGACGGTGGCGTAGTTATCGGTTTGTCGGGTGCTAGATTAGCACATATCGGTAATACAACCACCGTGGCTGTAGGTATCGTTCGTAATGCAGCAGGTACAATAGCTGCAGTGTATAAGAACGTGTCCGATACATCAATTGGTGCAGCACTTATGGGTACTCGTGAGCTTGGCTTCGGCTATACTCAGATATCCAATAGTGGTGAAGGCCTATACCTGATGAGCTTTGGTCGCACAACAGCTGATGTAGTTAAGAACATTGCATCTGGCACAACTACCCGGTACGTACTGGCACTCTCGCGTTCCGACGCAGGTGATAACGTAGTAGTGTCTCAGTTGGCGGCTTATAACACCAAAGCTAAAGTAGAGTCTCTATTGACACCACGTCGATTAGTGCAAGGCATGGATCTCTCACAAGACCGCGTCATCACTAAAGCTATGTTAGCTAACTCCAACGATATCCCAAACGTTAGTGATGTATCATATCCAACCCAACAAAAGCATTTAGACTCATTACGCCGTAACGCACTGGCTACGCATACGCATCCAGCTAGTGACTTCACAATGGCACCAGCCACTGAAGAGTCGGCAGGTGCTGCGAAGGTAGCTCCGACGACAGGCAATGAAGAAGATGCAGTGAGTGTTGCTTCTATCGCTGAAGCTGTTACATTACATGGTCAGCTAATAGCGCGGAACACAGTACTAGACAAGTTGGACCCAAGCATTACTGTCAATTACGAGGTATAAAATGAAGGATGATGTATTAGCTCACTATGAATCGTCTAGCCTCGAAGCCATAGCAGATATCGAGAACAAGATTCCCGGTAGTACGCTCAAGCTAAAAGGCGGATACAACGAGCTATCCATCGAATCCACTGGTAATGTACAAGACATGCGTAAGCTGAAAGTCAATGACAATGAAGTTGTTACCGACGCCACGTTAAAGTCTTATGCAAATGGTATCCTGAATACCGCCAGTGTTGATTTCGTTTCAACAGACACTAATACATTACGTATTGTCGGGTCAGGTACTGGCGAAAGTCCAGCTGAAGCACAGGCTAATATCCCTGCTGCAACAGAGACTACAATCGGTATCGTTAAAGTTATGCAAGAGGGAAGTCACGGCTTCCCTTGTCCCGGTATCTCCAGTCGTACAACTGCAGGTGTTTATGACCCTGCCACCAAGACAGCACTAATTCTACGGAATGGTGCAGACGACTTAGAACGTGATGTGTTTATTTCTTACCTGAACACTGAGACTGCTAAGATATCTCCAACAGCCGAACGCTTCCGCATTCCATCCTTACCGGTGACAGCTAA
>NZ_JBOGCC010000121.1:0-33333 GCF_051656525.1 Clostridium sp.
GTTGATTAAATTTGATTCAAAATCATTGAAAGAGTGGATAGACTATCTTAAATCTTTATTGTATGCAGAATAAAATTGTATAAAATATGATTAACGAGATTTTAGAGTAATGCTATAATAGTAAGAAATAATATGTAGGATAGTGGAGAGGGAGGAATTAGGATGATTAGTAACAAATTAAATATTACAGATTCTGTTGAACTTGCAAGAGTTGAAGAAAAAATAAGTAAGAAAAAAGCTATTGAATTGTTTGAAAGTGGAGATTTGGATAGATTAGAGGCAGGAAAATATAGTACATTAGCCCAAATCCATAAGGCTTTATTTGAAGATATATATGAATTCGCAGGAATAGTACGTGAAGTAAATATTGCAAAAGGAAATTTTAGATTTGCACCTGTTATGTATTTAAAGACATCACTAGAATATATTGAATCAATGCCACAATCAAACTTTGAAGAAATAATTGAAAAATATGTTGAAATGAATATCGCACATCCTTTTAGAGAGGGGAATGGACGAAGTATAAGGATTTGGCTTGATTTGATATTGAAAAAGGAGTTAGGGAGAGTTGTTAATTGGAGTGAAGTTGATAAAGATGACTACTTACTTGCGATGGAACGTAGTCCTATAAAAGATATAGAAATCAAACATATTTTAAGGAAAGCATTGACAGAAAAAATTAATGATAGAGAAATTTATATGAAGGGTATCGATACAAGCTATTATTATGAAGGATATATAATTTATAAATCAGAGGATTTATAGAGAGAAACTAATTTTTAAAATCTTTGAAAAAATTCAAATTTAAGAATATAATGATTAGAGAATGATTTTAAGAAAAGAGGAAGAATTTTAATGAAGATAAATAGAAATGATGATTGCTGGTGTGGAAGTGGAAAGAAATATAAGAAATGTCATATGGAATTTGATGAAAAGTATGAATTCATGAAAAGAAATGGTTGTATTATGCCAGACCGTAATTTAGTTAAGAATAAAGAGCAAATTGAAATGATTAAGAAGAGTGCTGAGATTAATAATGGTGTGCTTGATTTAGTTTCAGAAAATATTAAGGCTGGTATGTCTACTAATGATATAGATAAAATAGTTTATGATTATACAACATCTCATGGAGCTATTCCAGCGCCACTTAATTATGAAGGTTTTCCTAAAAGTGTATGTGTATCTATAAATGATGAGGTATGTCATGGTATTCCAGAAGATAATATAATCCTTAAAGATGGAGATATAGTGAATGTAGATGTTTCTACTATAAAGGATGGATATTTCTCAGATGCATCAAGAATGTATGTTGTTGGTGGCAAAACTACTGATGAAGCTCAAAAGTTAGTTGATGTAGCAAGAGAATGTTTAAAAAGAGGAGTGGAAGCAGTAAAACCTTGGGGATTCTTAGGTGATATTGGTGAAGCTGTAGGAAGCTATGCTCATGAAAATGGATACACTGTTGTAAGAGATTTTGGAGGGCACGGAGTAGGACTTAAATTTCATGAAGATCCATTTGTAGCTCATATAGGAACAAAAGGTGAAGGAATGGTTTTAGTTCCAGGCATGATATTTACAATTGAGCCTATGATAAATGAAGGTGGATTTGAAGTGTTTGTAGATGCAGATAATGATTGGACAGCACTTACTGAAGATGGTTCTCTTTCAGCACAATGGGAACATACTGTATTAGTAACAGAAACAGGAGTAGAAATACTAGCTTGGTAATTAAATTTTAAATTTTAAAAATTCGCTTAGGCGAATTTTTTTTATTTATGAAAAGATAGAGATTTTTCAGATAAAAAATAAAATTACATCTATTTTCTATCATAAAATAATCATATTCTAATAAAAATTAAATTAAATTTAAAAAATAAAATAAAAAATATAAAAATAATATTGATAAACTGTTAACATTATGTTATCATTTAGTTAATGAAAAGCTAGGGGGTTTTAATTTGAGAAAGATAGCAATATTAACAGATAGCAGTTGTGATTTATCATTAGAAACGATAGAGGAACATAACATAAATATGTTACCAATTAGAATTATATATAAAGATAAAGAGGTATTAGATAAAATAACTATTACATCTAAGGAATTATATTCAAACTTAAAAAATGAAGTACCAAAAACATCATTACCAGATTTGGATAATACAGAAAAAGTATTAGATAAGCTTATAGAAGAAGGATATACGGATGTTATGGTTGTATGTGTATCAACGAAGCTTTCTGGAACTTTAAATAGTATAAGATTAGTTTGTGAAGAAAAATCAAAATTAGAATTCCATTATTTAGATACAAAAACACTAGGATATCCAGAAGGCGTTATAGTATTAGAAGTAGATAGACTTTTAAAAGAGGGGAAGACACCGGAAGAAATAGTGGATGGATTTGAAGAGATAAAGAAAAGAGTCCATGGTTTTATAACATTTGACACATTAGAATATTTAAAAAAAGGTGGAAGAATTGGAAAAGTAGCTGGAACTATCGGAGAAATATTAAATTTAAAGCCAGTTATATCATCTGATGAAGATGGAGAACTATATACATATGCTAAGACTAGGGGGAGAAAAAAAGCTATCTCTAAAATAAGAGATATTTTAAACGAGTACTTAGAAAAAGGAAAATGTAGAGTTTGGATATTGAGTGGAGCAGCAGATGAAGAAGCAAAAGAATTATTAGAAAAAGTTAAAGATAATGAAAATATAACAAACATATCATTAGAACAAATAGGTGCAGCAATGGGGATACATACAGGGCCTGGAGCACTTGGAATATGTATATTAGAGGAGAATGTGTAAGCATTCTCTTTGGTGCTTTTAAAATTAAAAGAGATAAATATATGCAGAAAAAGAAGATATTCTAAGAAATATCACAAAATTGTATTAAAATATGATAAAATTACAATAAATGGAATAAAAGATGATAGCTAAGAGTAAAAAATATAGAGAAATTTTCCTAATAATTCTTAACTTTGAACTCTTAATTATTAACTAAAATCAGGGGGATGTGAAGTGGAAGAATTAATTTTATATTTTGCGGTATATAGTTTTATAGGATGGATAGTTGAATGTATTTATTGTGCTATTATAGATAGAGTTTGGGTTAATAGGGGGTTTTTGAATGGACCTGTATGCCCTGTATATGGAATAGGGTCACTTTGTGTGGTATGGTGGCTTAGTAGTTTTAAAAATAATATAATAGTTCTATTTGTAATAGCAGTAATAGTAACAACTGTCGTAGAATATATAACAGCTGTGATTTTGGAAAAATTATTTAATTTAAAATGGTGGGATTATTCAACATATAAATTTAATTATAAAGGAAGAATATGTCTTTTAAATTCAGTTTTATTTGGAATAGGATCTGTTATTTTAGTAGAATTTATACAGCCGTTTATTAGAGAATTTGTTCAACTAGCTAAAGTGGAATATGGATCTTATTTAGCTCTAATTTTAAGTATAATCTTTGTAGTTGATTTTATAATTACTTTACTATCACTTATAAACATGAAAAATATTTTAGAGAGATTATGTGTAATAAAAGATGAATTTAAATTATTAGAAGTAACTATTGAAAAGTTTAATGAAAGTGAATTTAAGAAGGGATTTTATAAGTTAAAAGAAAAAAGAGATGGTACAGAAGTAAAAGGAAAAATAGAGGAGTTTTATAGTAAAATAAAAGAGTTAAAGGAGCATTCCGCAGTTCAGAAAAGAATATTAAGAGCGTTCCCAAATGTAAAATCATTAAAATACGGAAAGTCGTTTAAAGATATTAAGGGGAGTCTTTTAGAATATTGGGGAAGAAAGAAATAGGGTAACTTGTTAAATTAAAGAGAAAACTGTATAATAAAAGTTGAAATTTTTGAAATACGGAGTGAAACTTATGAGATTAAGAAAGAAACCTTGGGCAAGACCAGAACTTGAAGCTTGTGAATTTTTTGTAGTAAAGCCAAATGAATTAAAAGGTAAGTGGAGAGATAGCTTTAAAAATAAAGAGAACAAACTTTATTTAGAGCTTGGATGTGGAAAAGGTGGATTTGTAGCACAACATGCATCAAGTAATAAAGATATAAATTATATCGCAGTAGATATAAAAGATGAAGTTTTAGTTTTAGCAAAGAGAAGTATTGAAGAAGAGTTTGCTAAAAAAAATGCTGGTGATATAGATAATGTAAAGGTATTAGCTAAGGAGATAGCGTTAATAGATGAAATGCTAGATAAAGCAGATGAAATAAATAGAATTTACATAAACTTTTGTAATCCATGGCCTAAAGAAAGACATAAGAAAAGAAGATTAACTCATACAAGACAACTTAATCATTATAAAGAGTTTTTAGTTAAAGATGGAGAAATTTGGTTTAAAACTGATGATACTAATCTTTTTGAAGAGTCACTAGAATATTTTAATGAAGCAGGACTTGATATAGAATATATAACTAGAGACTTACATAATAGTGGTTTTGAGTGTAATGTAATGACAGAGCATGAAAGAATGTTTACGGAGCAAGGAATAAAAACAAAATTCCTTATAGCAAAAAATAAATAGAAAAAAGTGATTTCTTTATTAAAGAAATCACTTTTTTTTCTAATGTCAAATAAAAAATCATTGTAAATTTTAATAAAATACTATTTAGCAATTATATAATGAGTAGTAAAATATGTAAGGTAAGAGAAGTAATATCTTTATGGAGGAGAAAACTTTGGATTTTATGAATTTAATTATAGAAAATATACCTTTAGGAATTTGGGTTGAAGATAAAAATGGAAAAATAAAAATAATGAATGCTAAGTTTAGAAAAACTTTGAAAATAAAAAATGAGTTAGGACAAAATTTATTTCAGATTATTAAAAAATATGATTTTAGAATAGAGAGTTTTGATATTGATAAAAATATAGGAATAAAAATAACAACTGACGATTCTATATGTATTGCCAAAAAGATGATAATAAAAGATACAAGAAAAAACATAATAGGAGCAATAGGGATAATTAGTGATTCAGAAGATAATTATTTAAAAAAAGTAGTAGATACTATACCATATATTCTATCTTATAAAGATTTAGAAGGAAATTTAGTAGGATGTAATAAAGCTTTTGAAAATTTTACTGGTATAGATGAAAGAGAACTTATAGGTAATGGATATTTAAATAAATGTAAAGATAATGAATTAGTAGTAGAAATTCAAAATAGAGATATAAAATATAGTAAAAATAATAAAGCTAGGTCATACGAAATTATGTATAGTGGAAAAAATGTAATGAAGGTTTTAAAATATCCTATAAAAAATAAAGAGAATAAGATTATAGGGACACTTGGGTTATCAAAAGATATAAGTAAAAATAAAATACTTCAAAATGAAATTATAGAAGCAACTTATAGAGACAAGGCAACGGGATTATATAATAGAAATTATTTTGAAAAAATAAGTGAAGAATTAAGTAAATCCTATGAGAAGGATTTATTACTAATAATGGGGGATACCGATGGATTAAAGGTAATAAATGATGCATTAGGACATTTTGAAGGAGATAGATATTTAAGAGAGATAGGCGATATAATTTTAAAAGCTGTAGGAGATAGTGGAGATGTAGTAAGATGGGGAGGAGATGAATTTATAGCTTTAATTCCAGATGGAACTAAAGATGATGGTGAAGAAATTAAACGTAGAGTAAAAGAGTTGTGTGAAGAACACAGTAAAGATGGAGCGCCAATCAATATATCTGTTGGGTATTCTGTGAAAAATGAAATTAATAAAACTATAGAAGATATGGTAAATGAGGCAGAAGAGTTTGTATATAAGGAAAAGGTAGTAAAAGGGGAAAAGATAAAAGAAGAGTTTTTAGAGTTTCTTCAAGAAAAGGTATACTTAAAGACTATAGAGAATGAAGAAGGGTTATGGGAGAATGAAGACATTGTGAGACGGATAGGAGAAAAATTAAACTTATCAAAGGAGCAGATTGGAAATATTAACTTAGGTTTAAAATTTCATGATATAGGAATGATAGCGGTGCCAGAAGAAATATTAAATAAACCAATACAAGAGCTTACAGATGAAGAGGCGAATATATTAAGAAGTCATGTAGATAAAAGCTATAGAATAATTAAACTTTATCCTAAAATAGCAAAAATAAGTAATATTGTATTAAGTCATCATGAATATTATAACGGAAAAGGGTATCCATTAGGATTAAAAGGAGAAGATATTCCTATAGAAGCCAGAGTTATAAGAGTTATAGATTGTTATGATTATTATAGAAGAAGCGTGAATGGATTAACAGAAGAGGATGTTTTAAGAATATTAAAAAAAGATGCAGGAAGAAAATATGATCCTAAAATAGTGAGAATATTTTTAGAGAAAATTAAAAAATCAAAGTACTAAATTTAAAAAGCCGGAGTAGATAAACATACTTTAGGCTTTTTATTAAAAAAAGTTATAGGAGACAATAGAAGATTTAAATAAGAATAAAGAGTTTAAAGAAAACGTTAACAGGAAGAGGGGAAAAGGCTTACATAAATTTTAGAATTATGTTATAATGCTTATATAAGAACCAAGGAGGATGATTTTATGGAAAAAAGAGTACCAACACCGCATATAGGAGCACAAATAGGGGACATTGCTGAAACAATATTATTACCAGGAGATCCATTAAGAGCTAAATTTATAGCAGAAAACTTTTTAGAAAATCCAGTTCAATATAATACTGTTAGAGGAATGTTAGGTTTCACTGGAACATACAAAGGTAAGAGAATTTCAGTTCAAGGAACAGGAATGGGAATGCCTTCAATTGGGATTTACTCATATGAATTAATTCATTTCTATGGAGTTAAAAACCTTATTAGAATAGGTTCAGCAGGAGCTATTGATGAAAGTTTAAAATTACATGATATAGTAATTGGAATGGGATCTTGTACTGATTCAAACTTTGCATCACAATACAATTTACCAGGAACGTTTGCTCCAATAGCAAGTTATAAATTAGTTCAAGGTGCAGTAAATGCAGCTAAAGAACTTAATATAGAAGCAAAAGTAGGAAACATTCTTTCAAGTGATGTATTCTATGGAGAAAATGGATTAGATACTTTAAGATCATGGCAAAAAATGGGAGCTTTAGCAGTTGAGATGGAAAGTGCAGCACTTTACATGAATGCAGCAAGAGCTGGAGTCAATGCATTATGTATGCTTACTATTTCTGATTGTCCATTTACTGGTGAATTAACTAGCGCAGAAGAAAGACAAACTGCTTTCACTAATATGATGAAAGTTGCTTTAGAAATGGCTTATAAATTAGATTAATTTTAAAAAAGCAAACTCTATAAAGGGTTTGCTTTTTTTTATACCTTCAAATAGTAATTTATACCCTTATTTGTAGTATTTTAGGAATTATGATATAATCATATACAGTAAATAAAAGGAAAAGAAGGTATAACATGAAAGAAGAAAAAATAAAATTTATAATTTCAAAAACAATAACATTTGCATTAATATTCATTTTTATACTGTTATTCAAAGAGATTTTTGGGGCAGAGAATACATTAATTGGTGTTACGACAATAACAGGAGCATTATTATTTTTAGAAAGAAGTTTAATACGAAGGCCATTTAAATATTTATTTGAACTTATAATAGTAAATGTATCATTAGGATTTTTAGCATATTTTGCGGGGGTAAATTTTATTTTAGCATTTGTATGTAATTTTATAGCAATGTTTTTTATTGGATATGTTTTTTCATATGAGGTAAGAGCAAATATGTATGTTCCTTTTGGACTACAATATGTATTTATGTTGGCAGTTCCAATAGAATTTTCAGGAATGTATAATAGGGTGGCATCTCTTGTTTTTGGAGCAATATTTATAATGATACTTCAAGTTCTTTTTAATAAAGATAAGTTTGAAAAAGGCATGAAAAAAGAAATTAAAGAATTATTTATAATAGGAAGAAAAATACTACAAGAAAGAGATGAGAAAAGTTTAGAAAATTTGAGTAATAACTTTAATAAAATATCAACAGACATTAAAGAGAGTATATATAACAATAGAAAAGAAGAGTGGTATCTAGAAAATAGGAATAGAGCCATTTTAGATATAATATTATTTTTAAAAAATTTAATAATAGAAAAAAATAATGAGGAAGAAAATGAAGAAAAAATAATTATTTTGAAGGAAATTGAAGAAAGAATAGAAAAGGAAAAGGAAATTGGTAGTTTATTAGAAAATAAATATTTAGATAATAATCTAGATTTAAAATATATTTGTGAACTTTTAAATGAATTAAATTTAAAAGGGAGGGAATTAAACAATAGAAGCACAAACGAGATGACTACTAGAATAAAAGAGTTAAAAAAACATTTAAATAAAAATTCCATGAAATTTAGATATGCACTGAAATTAGGGTTGGCTATAGGAAGTATGGGAAGCTTAATTCAATATTTTAATATATTTCAAGGGAAATGGATCCTATTCACAATATTTGCATTAATTCAACCGTATAGTGAGCAAGGAACCATTAGAGTGAAGGGAAGGATAGAAGGGAGTTTAGTAGGAGCAGTTATAGCATTTATTTTATTTATGATAGCAAAAAATCAAATTATACAATCTTTTATAGTAATGATTGCAGGATATTTAGATTGCTATCATAAAACATACAAAGAGAAAATGATTTATATAACAATTTCTGCTATAGGATCTTCTCTTGTGCTGGGTGGTACAATTAAAATGGTATTAACAAGAATAATTTTAATATTTATTGGAGTTTTAATAAGTATTTTATTTAATAAGGTGATATTACCATATTCAATAGAGGATGCTAAAAGGGATTTAATTAAAATGTATAGGGAAAATAGTGAGAAAATGATAGCTCAAATTGAAAAAGAAAATAAAGAGGGCCTTTTAGAAAATCATTATATAATAGGGACTCTTATAGAGAAAAAGCTAAATGAGTTTAATGTTTCGAATATTATAAGAGAAAATAAGGAAGAAGTTCTTAGTAAATATTATAAATTTAAAAAAAATAATATAAAAGCAAAAATATAGATAAAGAACATCTGAAAAATTCTGCTAATAGTAATTTTCAGATGTTTTTTTATAACGATATTATAAAAAATTTAGTTGTATTTAAAAAAATAATAAGGAGAAAAAAGGAAAGAGAGATAAATATGAATATAAAGCGTCAATGAAATCAATTAAATTAACTAAAAATTAATAAGATTTACTTTTTGACAATATTTTTAATATGTGAGAAAATGGTAATAAGATGTAGAAAAAGAGGGGAAGATATGTTTAAGAGGATATTTGTATATTTATTAATTTGTATATTAGGACTAAATTTAGGGGGGAGTAATATACTTATAGCAGAGGCAATGGAAGAGGAGGAGAATACAAGGTTTAAAAATATCACGATAAATGATGGATTATCACAAGGATCCGTGTATGCAATTCTTCAAGATAGTAAAGGATATATGTGGTTTGGAACTAATGATGGCTTAAATAGATATGATGGGTATTCATTTGAAGTTTTAAAGGGAAGTGAGAATGAGGAAAATAAAATTTATAGTGGAATTATTGGATCACTAATAGAAGATAATGAAGGGGACATATGGGTTGGGACAAGTAGTGGATTAAATAAGGTTAATAGTAAGACACTAAGTGTCACAAGAATAGGAACCGATATAGAGGATAAATTTAAAATATCAAATAGTCATATTTTAGATATATATATAGATTTAGATGGAGATATATGGGTTGGAACAGAGAAGGGGTTAAATTTATATAATAAAGAAACTAGGGAATTTAAAAAGTTTTTTTATGAAGGAGAAAATGAAAATTCATTAAGCAGTAATTTTGTAAATAGTATTACAGAAGGAACTAGAGGTGAAATTTGGATTGGTACATCAAATGGATTGAATGTTTTAAATAAAGAAACAGGAACGATAAAGAGGGTAACTAAAGAAAATACAAACGTAATTAAAAGTGATAATGTAGTAAAGGTTTATAGGGATAAGGATAAAGATATATGGATATCTACCCAAGAAGCTGGAATTATTAAATATGATAGAAAAGAAGAAAAGTTTGAAGATGTTAAAGAGATAAATGAAGATTTTGGATATGAGAAATATGCTATAAATAGTATTTATGAAGATGCAGAAAATAATATTTGGTTTGGAAGTAAAGGTGGATTAATAAAATATTCTAAAAAAAATAGCAAAGCAAGAAAGTATAAGAATAAGTACTATGATTCAGATTCACTAGTAAACAATTCAGTTCAAAGTGTATATAGAGATAAGGAAGGGTTAATGTGGATAGGAACTTATGATGGTATAAGTATCCTAAATCCAAATGTAAAATTTGAGTATTATAAAAATGATCCCTTAGAAAGAAATTCACTAAGTTCTAATTCAATTTCAGGAATTTATGAAGATGCAGATGGAGAGATGTGGATAGGAACTACTAATGATGGTTTAAATAGATTAAATAAGGAAACAGGAGAGTATAAACATTATAAGCTTGGAGATAGCTTAAATAATTCAATTTCAAGTAATACTGTGTATGAAATAACAGGAAATAAAGAATATATTTGGGTCGGAACTAAAAATGGGTTAAATAGATTAAATAAAAATACAGGAGAAGTAAAAAAATATTATAAAGAAGATAAAGAAGAATCTCTTATAAGCAATGATATAAAGGCGTTATATTTGTATGAAGATAGATATTTATGGATAGGAACAAGAAGTGGTTTAAATATATTAGATATAAAGAATGAGAAATTTATAAATTTAAATTATATTTTAGAAAAAGAAAAAGTTGGAGAGACTTTTATACGTAGAATTTTTAAAGATAGTAAAGATAATGTGTGGATTGGAATGGGGTGGAATGGCGGGCTTATTAAGATTGATATTAATAATAAAAATATAAGAACTTATAAAAATAATAAAAATGATATGAATACAATAAGTAATAATGCAATAAAAGGAATAACAGAAGATTTAAATGGTAATATATGGGTAACTACATCGGAAGGTGTAAATAAAATAAATCTTAAAGAAGATAAGGTAAAAAGATTAAGTGAAAAAGATGGTCTTATAAATAATTTTACATATGGCGTGTTAGTAGATGAAGAGAATAATATTTGGATAAGCACAAATGGAGGAATATCTAAGTTTAATCAAGAGAGAGGGGTATTTACAAATTATACTGTATTAGATGGACTTCAGGGTAATGAGTTTAATGGTACATCAGAGTGTAAAACAAAGAGTGGAGAGATGTTCTTTGGAGGAACTAATGGGATGAATAGTTTTAATCCAAAAGAAATTGAAGATAACCACATAAAGAATAGTAAAGTATCTATTGGAGATATTGAAATATTTAGTAAGGGAGAAGAATTATCTAAACAGGACCTGGTTTTAAACTATAATGAAAATACATTTTCTATTGAATTTTTCATGCCTAATTATTCAAAACTTGGTGACTGGAATTATGAGTATAAGTTAGATGGGTTTGATGAGGGGTGGACAAACTCTAAAAACAGAAATTTAGCACGATACACAAATATTTCACCAGGAAATTATAAATTTAAAGTAAGAGCAAGATTTGGAATAGAAGAGGTAAGTGAAGAGGCAAGTATTGATATAGAAGTTAAAAAGCCATGGTATGAATCTAATATTGCATATATTATATATTTTTTAATAGTAGTATTAATAATATATTTAATAGCTAATAGAGTTATAATTCTTGAAAATTTAGTTAAACAAAGAACAAAAGAATTAAATAATGAATTAAAAGAAAAAGAAGAGATTTACAAAGAATTATTAAAAATTGAAAAATTTAGAAATGCATATTTGGTTAATTTATCGCATGAATTAAGAACACCATTAAATGTAATTTTATCAAGTGAACAGCTTATAAATAAATTAAATGAAGAAAATAAGATAGATAAATCAAGCTTAAGAAAGTATATTAATATAATCAAGAAGAATTCACGTGGACTTTTAAAAGTGATTAATGATTTAATTGATTCTTCAAAAATAAATTCAGGAATGTATAAACTAAAATATGAAAAAGTAGATATAGTATACTTAGTAGAAGAGATAGCATTATCAATGAAAAGTTATATAGAAGAAAATGGATTGGAACTTATAATAGATCCAGAAATAGAAGAAAAAGAAATTGAGTGTTCAAAAATTGATATTGAAAGGTGTGTAATAAACTTAGTATCAAATGCTATAAAATTTACAGAACAGGGCAAGATATATATATCAATAAAAGAAAATACTGAAAATGTAGAAATTATAATTGAAGATAGTGGAATAGGAATAGCAGAAGAAAATAGAAGTATAATTTTTGATAGATTTGCGACTCTTGAAACAGGAATTTCAAGTAAACATTGTAGTAGTGGAATTGGACTAAACTTAGTTAAAGATATAGTGGAACTTCATAATGGAAAGATTTATTTAGAGAGTGAAGTTGGAGTAGGAAGTAAGTTTACGATTATATTACCAATAAAAAGAAAATAGTATTTACAAAATATTAACCAATTCCGAGTTGTATGATAAGGATTAAGGGTATATAATAAAAACAAATAGAGAATAAACCTTATTAAAGAATAACAATTAAATATAAGGCTAAAAGAAAGAGGAGTGACAAAAATGAGAGTAATTTTTGACGGATTAGACTTAGAATTAAAAGATAAACCAGTAGTTGTAGGACAAAAAGCACCAGACTTTGAAGTTGTAGATAAAGATTTAAACAAAGTAACTTTAAAAGATACAAAAGGTAAGAGAGTATTCTTAGCAATACCTTCAGTAGATACACCTGTTTGTGATTTAGAAATCAGAAGATTTAATAAAGAAGCAGCAAGTTTAGGAGATGTTACTATATATACAATGTCAGCAGACCTTCCATTTGCACAAGAAAGATGGTGTGGAAATGCTGGAGTTGATAAAGTAATAACTTTATCAGACTATCAAAAAAATAGTTTTGGAAGAAACTATGGAGTATTAATAGAAGATCTTGCATTATTAACAAGAGCAGTATTCGTTATTGATGAAAATGATGAAGTAGTTTATGTTGAATATAGCAAAGATGCATCAGATCATCCAGATTACGATGCAGTTTTAAACTTATTAAGAAAATAATTAGAACTTAAAAGCTGTTGTGCCTAAATTAAAGGTACAGCAGTTTTTTTATTAATTTAAAGTGAAAATAGGGTATAATAATAAATGAAGAAAAAGGAGAAAAGAATGATTAATTTAAATGATGTAATAGAAGCAATAGAATTTGAAAATGAAAGTTTAAAGCATTATTATAATAAAGAAACAGGGATAATAATTTATGTAGAAGATGAGAAGGAAAATAAGTATATAAATAGAGAAGATGAAGAAGGGCTTGAGGAATGGGAGAAAGAATTATATTTTACATTGAAAGATTTTAAAGATAATAAAGAAAAATATATTAATCTTCCAACTGTAGAAGAAATTGATGAAGAAGGAATGATGAGAGAATTTTTAGAATTAAATGAAGTGAAAAAAGAAAAAACCATAGAATTAAGTTTAAGAAAATTAAAAGATAAGATTGAGGATATGAGACTTTTATCTAAATGGTATGATTATAGAGAAGAAGAGGAAAAAGAGATAGCTAAAAAATGGTGCTTAGAAAATAATATAGAATATCAATAAATTTTAAAAGAAAATAGTCACAAAATTTAATATAGAAAATAGAATATAATAAACAATAATATGAAGGAATGAGTTGTATGAATGGAATGAATCCTCTAATTTCTATGTTAATGAGTAGAATAACTTCAAATAAAGATATGAATAATAATCCAATATTCAATATGTTATTAAGGAATATGGGTATAAACGGAAGTGAATTAAATAATCCTAATATGATGAATAATATGAATGGGAATCCTTTGATGAGTATGCTATTAAACAATATGAATGGTGGAAGTAATGGGAATAATATAAATCCTCAAGATATGATGAACAATAGTAATATGAATGAGATAAATCAAAGAATAAATCAATTAATGAGTACGTTAGATAGCTTGGGAATAGATAGGAATAATTTAAACAATATTAGTAATGAAGATTTAAATAGAATAATGGCAGCTATGAATAATGGAAATATGAACAATAATAATATGAATAACATGGGTAGCAACATGAATAGCAATAATATGTATAATATGAATGGTGCTAATGGCTATGAAGAGTTTGATAATAGAAACAATGGAAGTAGAAAACATAAAAGAAAGCATAGAAGATAAGAGGGAGATTCAGATCAAACAATTTAAGGGTCTGAATCTTTTCTTTATAATATGATAAGTGAAAGGTGAAAAATATGGAGAAATATACATATAATAATTATCTTAATTTAGGTAAAGACTTTAAAGTTAATGGAAATAAGATAAAAGCTATAAGTTTTTTTAAAAAAGCATTTAATACAGAAGAAGGGAAAAAAGATTTAGAGCTATGTTTAGATATGGCACTTATATATCATGAACTTGAGCAATATAGTAAGGCTAAACAGATGTATACATATGTCATATCTTTAGATAACAAAGATTCTAGAGGATATTATGGAATTGGGACAATATATGATGAAGAAAAAGAGTATGAAAAAGCTAAAGAATTTTATAAAAGAGCAATAACATTAGATTCAAAATATGATAATGCATATTTCTTTTTAGCAAATATATATGACGAAGAAGGAAATATAGAAGAGGCTATAAAAACTTACGAAAAAGTAATAGAAATAAATAATCAATATCTTTTTGCATTTGCAAATTTAGCTTGTATTTATGAAGAAAAAAAGAAATATGAAAAGGCGGAATGTTATATAAATAAAGCTTTAGAATTAAGTGATAATGAATATAAAGTTTTATTTAATGGAGGTGTAATAAAAAAAGCACTTGGAAAAATAGAAGAGAGTAAAAAACTATATGAGAAATCAATAAAAGAAAATGAAAATTATCCATATAGTTATTTGAATTTAGGAGTAATTTATAGGGAAAAAGAAGATTATAAAAAAGCAATTGAAATTATAACAGAAGGTATAAAGAATAATAAGGAAGAGGGGTTTTTATATTATAATAGGGGATGTTTTTATGCATTAATAAATGAAAAAGAAAAAGCTTTAAAGGATGTATTAAAAGCAATTGAGCTAAATGATTTTTTTGTAGATTATATGAAAAAGGATAGGGAATTAGATGTAATTAGAAATCTTAAAGAATATAGAGAATTATTTAAATAAAAAAATCAAAGTTTAAGACTTTGATTTTTCATATTTAGATGTCTTTAATCAATGTGTTAAAGGCTAAGTTAATTGTAAAATTGTTATTTAATTCTACAATATCATCTATATATTTTGAATTTAAAATACTATTACGAAGGACTAGCTTTTCAGCATTTAATGTAGTGAGAATAATTAAATCTCTAAAGGCAATTGAATCAAAATTTGGTTTTTTTTCTTTAAAGTTTATATATTCAGTTAGAAGGGTGGTATTATATTTAAGCAATTTACCTGTTAATGTTTTAATTCCAGATTGTATATTATAAGGGAAAACAAATTTATTAAAAAGAAAAACTACTAGTATACCAATGCCTATAAAAGATATTCTTGATATAGTTATTTCTGTAAGTCCTGTTGTTAATGAAGCCATAGAAATTGAAGCTATGGATGTGAAAATAGAAAGTTTATAGTATTCCTTAAATCCATATGTAAAATAAAGAGCAACTATTAAGGCGGCTATTGCAACATTTGGATCTTTAGTAATATGAAGAAGTGTTATTATTGTTGTAACTCCAATTAGATTTCCTATAATTCTTTCTTTAGCTTTAGATAAGGTTTCTTCATAGTAAGGCTGCATTACTGACATAATGGTTATAGCTACCCAAATAAATTTATAAAGAGAAATTATATGTCCTAAAAAAACTGTTAAAGTAAGTGCTATAGATATTCTTAATGCAAATCTTACTTTGATAGAATTAAAGGTTAAATGTTCTCTATTAAAACTAAAAGGACTTTTAATTTTAGGAATATGCCAAGATTCATAGGGTTTATTTATTTCACTAGCTTTAAGTTTAGTCAATCTATAAATAGAAGCAGAGAGACAGTGAATTATTTCTATAAGAGTTTTAAATTCATCTTCATTAGAATTTAATGAAACAAAAGAGCGAAGTGAAAATATTACTTCATCTATATTGTTACTAGTCTTTAGTATTTCTAGGCTATGATCTATAGCATGTTTTAAATATAAAATGGTTTTATTATTTTTTAAATCTTTTTTAGAGGCTAAATTATTAAGATGTATATTAAGTCTCTCTAAGGAAAGAAATAAATCAAATTCAATTTTCCCAATATGAGTAACTAAATAATTTCTATAGCGAGTAACATAGATTTTATAGCAAAGAGCTCTCATTGATTTTGAAAAACTTTTATAACCTTTTTTAAAGTCTTCACCTTTTAAAAGTGAATCTAAATTTTGACTTAAAATAGAAAATGGCATATAAATATCTTCTTTAATAAGGGATTTATATGTTTTTCTAGAAGTTATAAAGGTTAAAATAATTACAAATAATACCCCAAATATAATAGATTCAATTCTAGTTATAAAATCAGGAAAATCTGTAGGAGAAAAACTTGTAAAAACAAAAAGCATCATAAAAGGTTTATAAATTTTAGGATTAAATCTAGCAGTAAGAAAATAGGCAATTAAAAAAACAGTTATAAAATTAATTAAAACTCCAGTGTAAGGATTTAATGAAGCTAAATAAGCTAATGTAACTATACTAGTATTAAAAAAAAGAAGTTTTATTGTTTTTCTTAGAGTTTTAACGTGAATATCTTCAAATGCAAGGGAAATTGCAGTTAATGCAATTGGAAAGGCAAGCATTCCATTTTCAATTCCAAATGAAAAGATTATAGTTATCATTGAAACAGTAGCTATAGTACCGTATTTAAGCATGTTTTTCATATTAAGATTTGAGTGAATAATAAGTTTTTTTATCATAAAGTTTACTCCTAAATTAAATAATTATATGAAATAGTTTAAGCTAAATGAAAAAAAATATTCTTTTGAATAAATATTTGTATAAAATACTCTAAGAATATATAATATACATATGTAAAAAAAATTTTTATACAAAAGGAGTTTAGAAATGAAATCAGTTTATAAAAACCCAAAAGAATTAGCGAGCTGTTTAAAGGATTTAGTAGATCTATATTTAGATAACTTAATGACAGAAGAAAAGTTAAAGCTTAGAGTAGTTAAAATGATAGAAGCAAATGGAGATGCTATTTATGATAAAGAAGGGCGTATGCCAGTAAAACTTCAAACAGTATTAGGTGAAGAAAGAAAAGAGATAATAGATAGAATAAATGCTGAGAAGTAATACATAGAGAGAGTCTAAAATATATTAGACTCTCTTATATTTTAAGGAGATGATTTTTTGAAAAGAAAAGAAATAGAAGAAAAATATAATCTTTATTTAAAGATGGTTGTTTCAATGGGGCAGTTTGATACTTATAATAGATTTTTTAATATATATAGTGACTACGAAGAAGCATGTAGAAGGATTTTAGTTTTAACACCATATAGGGAATTAGAAGAAGTAAATGAATTTGATAAAGAGAAAAAGATAGAAGAGCCTATTTTCTATGAAGGGAATCTTTGGCTTAAAGAATATGAAATTCTTCAAAATCCAGAAAAAATCAATTTAGATGAAATAGATATAGATGAAAATATTATAAAGGATTTTATAAAGTAAAAATAAAGGATATTCAACTTTTTAATTAAGTTGAATATCCTGTATTTTAATTAGTTTTAAGCCAGTCCCAAAATTTTAAAGTGGCAGTAAACTTTATATTTAAATTATCATTAGAAGTAGTCATTGATTGAACATCTAAATTTTTAATGGAAGGGAAGCTTAGAATGATATTTCCTTCAGATTTATCAAACTGGAAAATATTATTATTTTGAGCATTTTGGAATAATAAATTTTGTGGAATACTAATAAATCCAATATTTCCAGAGTCATAATGTAAAATACCTTTTCCATTTATAGCTGTACAATTAAAGAGTAAATGAGCTTGAACAGGGATACTTTTATAAAGTATATTAACGTAAAGCTCTATTTTATTATTATCATCAATTTTTACTTGAAGACCTTGAACATATTGTGAAAGCTTAGGACTTTCTTGGACAACAGCTATAAATAATTCAGTCAATTCTTCACTAGTAAAATTAGTATCAGAAGTGGCTGAAATTTGAGATAAGGAAAGATTAATATCATTAGGTAAAAATTTTTTAGTTAAATTCCATTCTGTTAATGAGACTACAGAATTTGAACTTGTAACAGGTACTTTTGGCTTAAATGAAAATTCATAAACTGCAAAAGCACCTAATATAACTACTAAAATAAAAATAATTATTCCGATTACAACTTTTTTCATTTTCTCACATCCTTTGTTTTTAAAATTAGTATACTACTAGTTTTAAATGTAAGTCTATTAAATTTAATAAAAAAAGATACTTATCTAATATAGATAAGTATCTTTTTTTTAAAGAGCTGCTTCGATAGCTTTCTCTTTTCGTTCTATTTTTTTCCATACGACCAATCCGTATATAGCATTTACTGTAAATTGAACCCACATTAAAGCTCCAGATAAAGCTGCTAGTGAGAATACAGGTGCTGCAAGTAAAGAGTGAAGGTATAAGAATATTCCTACTGCATCTGATAAAATCCAGAAGTACCAAGTCTCTTTAAATCTTTGAGTTGAAATTATTACAGCACAAATAGTTACGGTAGCTGTAAATGAATCAATCATATACGATGTATCATAAGGAATTTTAATTCCAAATAAATCAAATAAAATATTTGGTAAGTGATGTACAAATTGTGAGTAACATACCCAAACTACAATTATAAATATTACAATTCCTATCCATTGTTTTGCACTTAAACTTCTAATTTCAATAGTAGAGCTTGAAGAATCTTTCTTTTGTGCTTCAGCTGTACTTTTTTTCCATGCAAAGAACCCATAAATGTTCATAGGAAGCATGTATAATGTATAAAGAATAACCTCAGCATACATGTGTCTAGAAAGAGAAACAAAAATATAGAATACTGTATTTGCAACTCCCCAAGCATAAGCAGCAGCTTCAGCACGAGCTGTATAAATGGCTGCAAATAGACCTGTTAATGTTGAGATTAATCCTGCGATAGCAAGTAGTGATAAACTTTGGCTTAAAGTACCACCTGTATAAAGGGGACTAAAGAAAAAGATTATGTTAACCACAAAAAAGAATACAAAGTATATTTTGTGGAAGGTTGAAAACTTTTTAAATGCGTTAATCATATAATACCTCCTGAGATATATTGTGATAATATATCAATTTTATGACCTTATTTTATAGTGAATTTATATATAAAACAATGTAATTAAACCCCAAAAAAGAAATTAAAAGACAAGTAGAGTATGTTATAAGTTTAAAAGTGAATAAAAAATGAATGGAAAATGTGAGAAAAGATTTACATAAGCACAGTTTCCCAAATAAAAGTATATATTATACATGATTAAGTTAAAAAAATGTAAATAAAATTAAAAAAAATAAAATTGTAAAAGATTACATAAAAACAATGAAAATGTTTACTTATGAGAAAAAAATATATATGAAGATAAAAGTATATCATAAATGAAATGAGGTATACTTAAAATGAAACTTGATTTTAATAGATATTAGCTTGTATAATAGGAAAGTAAAAAAATAGACAGTTCGAAAGCCTCCTGTCTATAAAGAAAACTAAGGCATTTTAAACGAAAGTTTAATTTGTTGCCTTTAATTAAGGAGATGAATTTTTTTATGCAAAGATATAGTAAGATATCTGGGAAGAATCCAAGAGAGATGGTAATGCTTAAAGGTTTTCCATGTAAATGGGGAAGATGTACTTTTTGTGATTATATTGAGGATAATTCTAAAGACGAAGAGGAAATTGTTAAGTTTAACAAAGAAGTACTTAAAAATGTAACTGGAGAATATAAAGTCTTAGATGTTATAAACTCGGGTAGCATATTTGAAGTACCAGATGAGAGCCTTAAAGATATTAAGGAAATTATTTTAGAAAAAGGAATTGAAAAATTATTTGTTGAATGTCATTGGATTTATAAAAATAGACTTCAAGAAATGAGAGATTTCTTTGGAATTGAAATTATTTTTAGATGTGGAATAGAAACATTTGATAATGATTTTAGAATGAATTTCTTTAATAAAGGGGCAAATTTTAAAGAATATACTGAAGTAAACAAGTATTTTGATTCTATCTGTCTGTTAGTTGGTGTAAAAGGCCAAACTAAAGAAATGATTAAAAGAGATGTTGAAATAGTAGAAAAATATTTTAAGCTTGGATGTATAAATGTATATGTTGAAAATACAACAAACTTAAAAAGAGATGAAGAACTTGTAAAATGGTTTGAGGAAAATTACAGATATTTAGAAAATAATCCTAAAATTGAAGTGTTATTCCATAATACGGATTTAGGTGTAGGGAGTGAAGATAATGAGGGATAGTAGAGTACTTCTTATAACAAAACTTGCTATTGTTTGTGCATTATATGCTGGACTTACAATAGGACTTGCACCAATTGGGTATGGAATTTTTCAAATAAGATTATCAGAAGTTTTAGTTCTTTTAGCATTCTTTGATAGAAGATATGTAATAAGTTTAACACTAGGTTGTCTTATTGCAAATTTAATGAGTCCATTTGGAGCAGCAGATATTATATTTGGAACACTTGGGACTCTTTGTTCAACATATCTAGCAAGCAAAAGTAAGAATATGTTTATTGCAAGTTTATGGCCAACAATATTTTGTTTACCAGTAGTATGGTTTTTACATATATTCGCAAGCTTGCCATTTTGGATCAGTCTTTTTGGATTCTGTTTAGGAGAATTTATTGCTGTTACTGTAATTGGATATCCACTTTATAGAATGCTTGTAAAAAGAAAGAAATTTTTAGAAATTATAAAATTATAATACATAAAGGCAAGACTTTAAGTCTTGCCTATTTTTATGAAAAATTTCCACTATCAAAGGCTTTAGAAATATTATCTAAAAGATTATTTCTAAGTTTAGAATAATCTTCTGAATTACACCAAACTCTTATGCCGTAGGTAGTAGTAGCACCTTCTTGAGATATAACTCCATAAAAGATAGGATAGTCATTGGATATTTCATTAGAAGATAGAATGATAGTATTTAGAATACCTTTAATTTTCTCAGTATTTTGAGTTGAAGAGATAGGGATATCTAAATCAACACGTCTAACATTCTTAGTTGATAAATTTGTTATGCTAGAATCCGAAAGCTTTCCATTAGGGGCATAAATTACTTTATTATCTGCTGTTATTATATATGTATAAAAGAGTGTAATATTCTCAACTTGACCATTACCTTCTGATGTTCTTATAATATCTCCAATTTTAAATGGTCTAAAAAGTAATATAACAACACCGCCAGCTAAGTTAGAAAGACTTCCTTTTAAAGAAAGACCAATTGCTAAAACACATGCACCTAAAAGGGCTGCAAGTGTAGCATCTGAAATTCCAATATAACTTAAAAGAACAATAATAAGAATTATTTTAAGTGCAATTTTAGAAGCATGGCTTAAATAACTATTAACTGTTCCATCGATATCATGTTTATCTAAAACTTTAAATTGTATTTTTGAAATTTTCTTAATGATTTTAAATCCAATCCATAAAAGAATAAGTGCAATAATTATTTTTAACAAATGGGATGCAAAGTTACTAGCAGCTGCTGCTGATAATATGAAAATCTGATTCATAAAAAAACCTCCTCTTCATGAAATAGTATTCCAAAAGAGAGAACATATATACATTAAGGAATATTTTCAAATTATTAATTATATAGCTACAAAAAATCAAAATTAAGGAAGAAGTTTTAATGTATAATAAAAAACACCTTAATAAAGAGGGAAAATAAGAAAATAGGGGTAGATTTATGGATATTATAAAAGTCTATAGTGATATGATAAAAAATAGAATAGAAAAACCAGAAAAGTTTAGAAAGATGCTTAAAGTTGGATACAACGTTGAATATTTAAGACTAAAGCTTGTAGGAGAAAAGGATATTCCAAAGTCGCTTAATTATCTTTCTGAACTTTGTATGAAATTCACTTTGAATCCATTAAAAGAACCAGATAAGACAGTTTTTATAAATGTATTTGTTCCAGGTGCATTTCTACATGCGTTTGACATGCATCCACAACTTATAGAAGCATTTTCATCATATATATCAGGAACAAGATGTGAGGATATATTAATAGATGTAGCAGAAAGTAACGGGATATCAGATAGCTTATGCTCTTATCATAAAACATTTATTGGAGGAGCTATCTCAAAGGTTTTAGAAAAGCCAAGGTTTGCTATAACAACATCTACAGCTTGTGATGGGAATGTAAATACATTTAAGCTTGTATCAAGTATATATGGAATAGATTCCTTTGTTTTAGATATACCTTATGAATGTTCAGAAGAAGGTATAGACTATGTAGAAAATCAACTTTATGAAATGGTAAGTTTTATGGAAGAACAGTTAGGGAAGAAACTTGATAATGAAAAGTTAAAGGAAGTAGTAAAGAGAGAAAATGAATGTTTAAGATTATATAAGGAATATTTAAAATTACTTGGAGAAAAATACTTTCCAAATACATTAACACTTGAGATGTTTAAAGTTTTTGTTACTCATCCATTTATAGGGAGAGAGGATACATTAAAATTTTATAAAATGCTTTTAGAAGATATTAAAGAGTATCCGTATAAAGAACCAAAGAAAAAAATATTATGGGCTCATTTACTTCCTTTTTATAGTGATTCTTTAGGAGAATACTTAGATAAGAATGAAGATTATCAACTTTTAATGTCTGATATGAATGCTGACTCATTAGAAGAAGTAGATGAGGATAATATTTATAGAAGTATAGCAAAGAAGCTTATTTTAAATACATATAATGGACCTTATGAAAGACGGGGAAACAATATTTTAAAATTAGCTAAAGATTTAAAGGCTGATGGAGTAGTTAACTTTTGTCATTTTGGGTGTAAGCAATCTAGTGGTGGTTCATTAATTTTAAAAGATATATTAGATAAAAATAATATTCCAATGCTTAGTTTAGATGGTGATGCTGTAGATAGAAGAAATAGTCAAGAAGGTCAAAATAAAACAAGACTAGAAGCTTTTATTGAAATGTTAGAAAGTAAGGGGGCTAGAAGGTAATGATAGGATGTATGTGTAAGTATAGTCCTTTTGGAGTGTTTGAAGGATTTAAGGAAACAGGAAAAATAATAAATAGTGATATAGATGGGTTTAGTAAGTCAGAAACTCTTTTGCATCCTACAATGTGTTCTTATAGTAAAGTTTTATTAGATACTTTAGTTTTAAAAGATATAAAGGAAGTATTTTTAGTAAATTGTTGTGACTCTATAAGAAGATTAAAAGATACATTAGAAAAAATGGAAGAAATAGATTTTGTTTATATGATGGATTTACCTAGAAAAAATAGTTGTTGTTCTAAAGATATGCTAAAAAAAGAAATATTAAAATTTATAGAAACTTATGAAAAATATAAGGGGATAAAATTTAGTATTGAAGCTTTTAATAAAGGATTATATAAATATCAAAATCCAAAGAGAGAAGATAAGAAAGATTATATAATGCTTCTTGGTGCAAAGGCGTCTTTAGATTTGATTCATAAAATAGAAGATAATTTAGATTATCCTTTAATAAATGAAACTTGTTCTAAAGAGCATTATGTAGATAATATAAGAATTTTTGATAATATAGAAGATATTGCAGCATATTACGCAGATCAAATTTTAAGTAGAACTCCATGTATGAGAATGGCTGATACAACTAATAGAAGAAAGTTAATAGAAGATCCTAATTTAAAAGGAATAATTTATCATACAGTTAAGTTTTGTGATCATTATTCATTTGAGTATATGGGACTTAATAAAGGAAATATCCCAATAATAAAAATAGAGTCAGATTTAACAAATCAAAGTAATGGGCAAATAAAGACTAGAATAGAAGCCTTTAATGAGCAGTTAAATGGAGGAAGGTTTAAAATGAAAGCTATAGAAAATAAAGATAAAATTTATACTATGGGGATAGATAGTGGGTCTACTTCAACAAATGTAATTATATTAGATAAAGATAAAAATGTTTTAAGTAGTGTAATAGTTAGAACTGGAGCACGTGCTATGGATTCGGCAAATAAAGCTTTTGAAGAGGCATTAAAAGAAGCAAATCTTAAAAAAGAGGATTTATCTTTAATAGTTGGAACAGGGTATGGAAGGTATAATATTGAGTTTGTAGATGAAAATGTAACAGAAATAACTTGCCATGGAAAAGGGGCACATTTTTTTAATTCGGATGTAAGAACTATTATAGATATTGGTGGTCAAGATAGTAAGGCAATATCTATTGATGAAAATGGAAATGTAAAAAGCTTTGTAATGAATGATAAATGTGCTGCAGGGACAGGAAGATTTTTAGAGATGATAGCAAAAACGTTAGAGATTGACTTAAAGGAAATGTCAAAGGAAGGTTTAAGCTTTAATGAAGATATTACAATAACAAGTGTATGTTCAGTTTTTGCAGAATCAGAAGTTGTATCTCTAATTGCAGATAATAAAGAAAGACGTGATATAATTCATGGAGTAAATAAATCAATAGCAACTAAAACAGTAGCATTAGTAGATAGAGTTGGAAAGAATGAAAAGTATATGATGACAGGTGGAGTTGCTAAAAATGAGGGAGTTATAAAAGAGATAGAAGGAAAGTTAAATTCTAAATTATTTATAGCAAAAGAGCCTCAAATTTGCGGAGCTTTAGGAGCTGCTTTAATTGGTCTTGAGAAAATATTAGAAAATTTAAAATAGAGATATAAAATACAGGCAATAAAAATGTCTGTATTTTTTTCTTTCATAAAAATATAAAATTAGATTAAAATAAGAGTATACAAGGAAAATAGTGGAGGAAAAAAATATGGGTTTTAATGAAAATCAATTAAGAGTAATTAATGAATTAGATAAAAATATATATTTAACAGCACCAGCAGGAACTGGTAAAACAATGGTTCTTTCAGAAAGAATAAAAAAGATGCTTGATTTAGGAATAGATGGTAAAAATATTTTATGCATTACCTTTACAAACAAAGCATGTGCTGAGCTAAAGGAAAGAGTTTTAGATAGAACAAAAGGAAAGGGAAAGAATATTACAGTAAAAACCTTTCATAGCTTTTGTCTTTCTATAATAAAAGAACATGCTAAAAAGAAAACAGATATTTTTAGTGACTTTTTAGTGTTTGATAAAGATGATTGTGTAGAACTTGTAAAGAGAATTTCTATATGGAAAGATTTAAATAAAAATGTAGTTGAGTTAAATTCAGAGAGACTTTATAAGTGTATAGAGCTTATAAAGAAAATAAGAATAGAGAAAAACTTTATAACTGATGACAGTAAAAATGATTTAAAAAAGATTATAGAACTTATAAAAAAAGATATAAATTTAAAAAGAGATTTAGAAAAAGCAATAGAGTATAGAGATGGGTATAGTATAGAATATGATCAAACTTTAAGGCAGATGATTTTAGAAAAAGGGCATGAAATTGTATTTATGTATAATAATGTTTTAATAAACAATAGGGCATTAGATTTTAATGATTTATTATTAAATGCTAAGTTGCTTTTTGATAATAAAGATATTGTAGAAAATTATAGAAAGAAATTTAAGTATATTTCTATAGATGAAATGCAAGATACAGGAATATTTGAGTATAAGATTGTAAAAAAACTTTTCTATGGAAATAACGTACTTTTATGTGGTGATTTTTTTCAAAGTATTTATGGGTTCAGAGGTGCAAAACCAAAGGAAATATTAAAAGATTTTGAAAGTTTTAATCCAATTAAAATTTCTTTCCATGAGAATTATAGGTCTACAAATGAGATAAATAAAAGAAGTACTAATTTTTTGAAGAATTTATTCAATGAAGAATATGAAAAGACGTATACAGAAGGATTAAAATCCAATTCAAATGAAGAGGGTGAATCTTTAAAATTTATAGGTTCAAGAAATATTGAAGAAGAAGCAAAAAATATAATTAAAAGATGTATAGAGATAAAAAATAATGGTGGAAATTTAAGAAGTACATGTATTTTAGCTAGAACTAATACTTATAATATAAGATTAAGTGAAAAAATAAAAAGCTTCAATTTAAATTTAGGATTTGAATTTTCACTAGTTGATGAATTTAGTTTTTTTAAGAGAGCAGAAATAAAAGATATAGTAGCATTTTTAAAAGTAATAATAAATGAAAATGATACAGTAAGTTTAGAAAGGGTTTTAAAAAGATTAAACACAAATATATCAAGTGAAACACTTAAAAAAGTTTCTGATGGAAGACATAGAAAGTTTAGAGTAAAGCTTAATGATTACTTAAGCAATTATAGTGAGTTTGGAGAGTATTATACACTCCTTATTGAAGCTTTTGATAGAGGAGAGATAATAGTATTTGACGTTGAAAGTACAGGAGTAGATGTAACAGAAGATGAAATAATTCAAATTGCAGCTATAAGATTAGATAAGAATGGAAAAGAAATAGAAATTTTTGAAAGGTTTATAAAGCCTTCTAAAAGCGTAGGAACATCAGCATATATTCATGGATTTACAGATGAAGAGCTAGATATGAAAGGTGAGGCTAAAGAAGTAGTTTTTAAAGATTTTTTAAAATTTATTGAAGGGAAAGTAGTTGTAGGGCACAATGTAAACTATGATATTAGTATATTAAGTAGTGAGTTGAGTAGACTAAATATGGAAAAAATTCTTGTAAAAGGTGTTTATGATACTTTAGAAATATATAGAAGATTTCATGGAGGATTAAAAAATCATAAATTAGAATACTTAAGTCAAGTTTTTGAAGTTAAGAATAAGCCAACCCATGATGCTTTAGATGATATACGTGCAACGGGAGAGATTTTAACTAAGGAGATAAATAAAAGAATTAAGGGTGAGAGAAAAGAGAGAGAAGTTTTAATAAGAGAAAGTTTCAATAAATTTAATAAAATGAGAGAGAAACTTATAAGAATAAAAGAAAAGAGTTATGAACTTAGAAGTTATGAGATGATAGAATATTTATTAAAAGAATTTAATTTTTTTGGAAGTTATAGTTTAGAAGAAAAAGGGATAAAAGAGAAAAATGTGAAGAAGTTAATAGAAATATTAAAAATAACTGATGAAAAAGAGAAAGGAAATAGAGATTCAATAATAGAGAGTGTAAATTTAACAAGTCTTTCAAACGGAGAGCTTGAAGAAGTGATGGTAAGTAGAAGTGGTATTATAAGAATTCCTATAATAACAGTTCATCAAGCAAAGGGACTAGAATATGAAAATGTACTTATAGGTGGGTTAAATGAAGGGGGATTCCCTATTAAGACGGCTGACTATAAAGAGGAAGGAAGAATATTTTATGTAGCTCTTACAAGAGCTAAAAAGACATTAACATTTTTTTATTCTGAATTTAATCCATGGGGAAAAAGAGAAGAAAAGAGTTCATTTTTAGATTTTTTATAGAGAAAAACTATATGAGTAAATAATAAATATTAAAAATTAAATATAAATAAAAAAGAAACTTTTCATAAAGCCTATTGAGTAAAGGAGAAAAAGAATATAGAATCATATCTAATGTAATGAAGCTTCATAATTAAAAAAACTAAAACTAAATTAAAAAAGAAAGATAGAGTGATTAACAAATGAAATTTTTTAAAGAGTTTTCTCCTTTTCAAAAAGGATTTTTCGTAGTATTTTTAGTAGCAAGTATAATAGCCTTTTTTATTCCTATAATAACAGGGACAGGAACATGGGCACAAACATTTGAGTTTGCAAGTATAATTGGAATTATATCAACAATATCAGGGATTTTTACAGCAATTTATCAAGCGAAAGCTAGTATAAAATGCTATTTTTGGTGGACACTTAATACTATAACTTATGCAGTAGTAGCATGGTATAGTCAACTTTATGGACAAGTAATTCAAAATATAGTATTTATTTTACCACTTATAGTAGTTGGATTTATTGACTGGAGAAAGAATTTAAGTCAAGGGAATGGTGAAGAAATTGAAATAAAAAGATTTAAGGCGAAGCATTGGATTCTTACAGTTATTTTTATAATTGTAGGATGGTTCTTATATGGATGGTTCTTAAAATCATTACCGGATTTATTATCACATATAGGTCTTACATTAGCACCAGATAAGGAATACATATTAGACTCATTAACAACAGTATTTACTATTTATGCAGTATTCTTAACATCACAAAGATATATGGAGCAATGGTATTTCTGGATTTTATCAAATTTAGGAATAGTATTATTTATAGAATCAATGATTAGAACAGGGTTCTCAGTAAGTGATTTTTCAGGAGCATTAACATGGCTTCAATATGGAATAATTGCATTTTATGGATTCTATAATTGGAATAAACTTTACAAAAATAGAAAAAGAGCATAAGGAAGAGGCTAGAAAGTTTTACTTTCCAGCCTCTTTTAAATTAGATAAAGAAATTTGTTGTCCATTAAAATTATAAGCAGTAATTGAACGTGTAGCTTCCTGTTTTGGACCTGAAGATTCCATTCTATTAACACCTGGTGCAACCTTTTGAACATAAATTATTTTATCAGGTGTAATGTTGATACTTAATATACGGACAGGATTAAATGAAAGAATAACCTGACCATTAGTATTTAAAACATCATATCTAGTTTCAGATTTACATAAGAATAAACCATTTTCAAATTTAATTGAGTTATATCCGTTATAACTTAAGATTCCTTTATTCTCTTCATAAAGATAAAGACTATTTGCATATTTTGAAGTGGCTACACTTTTATATGCACCAAAATAACCTTTAGGTGTAACAGTACCGTTAGTTAAAGGTTCTAAATAAAATTTTGAACTAGTAGTTTTTTTAGTTCCAAGATCATAAAGAAATACCTGATTGCTAGGTGTTTCATAAAGTACAGTTTGATCTGAAATAGTTTCAATAACTCCAGGAACACTACCTAAAATTTTCCCTTTTGAATCTATAATATAAGATGCATTATTTTTATAACAAGCATAATAGTTTCCATTTTGGAAAGATTCAATAGCATAAGCATATCCAGGAATAACTGAATACTCAGGATCAATTAAAAAGTCGCCAGTTTTATCAATTAGACCGAAGTAACCATTTTTTTGAACAATTGCATAGTCCCCATTAAAGTTATAAGCAGATTGAAAAATAAATGGAATTATAGTACTGTCATTTGAATCAATGTAACCATACTTTAAAACACCACCAGATATTTTAGAAGCTAAAAATGGACTTTCTGATGCTTCCTTTTGAATAGATGTATATTTAAAGTCTGATTTAAAATCCTTATTACTAATATTGTATACAGCAAAAAGGTTTGATTTGTTAGAAACAGCAAAAGTATTTTGATATATACCATGAATATTAGTATATTCTATAGGTAATGCAACGTCTCCATTAAAATCTAATAGTCCATATAGTCCTTGATTATTTTGAACAACAATTCCATTATCTTGAATAGAAATTGAAGCATACTCGCTAGATGAAGCTAAAATCTTCCCATTTATATTAGCAATTGATTCATTACTTAATGGATTTAAAATTAAAAAGTTATTTTTTAGTGATAATGAATTATATTGAATTGGAACAATAACGTTATTAGAGAAATTTAAAACTCCAAAGAGACCACTTTTATTAGAAACCTTTAAAAGTTTATCTTTAAGACTCAATACGGAAACATTAGTATAACTACTTGGAAGTGTATCTAAAATTGTTCCCTCATTATTTAAAATTACTGTATCGTTATTTTGAGTGGTTCCTACAAAATAATACTCACCATCTAATTCGTGAGATAGGAGTGTTTTATATTCTGGAGTAATTATCACATTACGCTTAGTATCAATAGCACCATAAAGCCCCGAATTTGCATTTTGAAAAACAAGAGGAGTTAAGGGTGGGGGAGATACTTTTTTTTCTGTAGGGTTGCCAATAAATATTATAATGGCACATAATAGAAGAATTATTACTACAGCTAGAATTCCTTTAGCTTTTTTATTATTTAAAGGTGAAATAATATTCTTTAATTTGTCATTCATGAATTTCCTCCGAAAATTTTCTTTAAGTTTTATATCTAATTATGATTATAAAGGGTAAGGAGTTTTTAAATATGAAGAAAGAGAGACAAAAATGATAAAAAATTATGAATAAGGTGAAGAGCGTATTAAAAAGATTAAAAATATAGTAAAATAATCTTATGTTTATAGGGAGGAAATAGAAATGGAGTATAAATTTAAAAAAATTAATGTAGAACCTGTTTTTCAAGTTAATGTTATTAGTATAGTTGAAAAACCTAAATTAGAAAATATTGATTTATTAAATGAAATATTAGAGAAGAATAAAATTGATGTTATTAAAGAAAGTGAAGATGACTTTATAGAAAGAGAGCATTTCTTTAATAAAATGAGTTTTATTATATTAATGCTAATTATTTGTCCACCAGCAGGAATTGCACTTTTATTTGCCTATGGGAAATTTAAAGTAAGATGGAAAATATTAATTACAGTTTTTGTGATAGTAGTTGATATAATATTATTAAGCCTTTTAGTTTATTATTTAAAGGCAAAATAAAATATAAGGAATTTAGATATGGATGAAGAAAAAGATTTAGATTTAAAAAAAGATGCCGGAGATGGAGCAAAAGTTCCTGTTGATTTAGAAAAAAATATGAAAACTTTAGAAAAATATTTAGGAGTCAGTACTGAAGATAGTAGACGTCCGACTTATTTTGCATTTGGAGGACTTTTTTTAATATTAATAGGATTATTATTTAGAGTATTTATTTTTATAGGAATTTTTCTAGAGGTTATAGCATTATTTTTAATTATGAAAAAAGCTTATTGGATAGCTTATAAGTGGAATAGAAGTATTGTTATGTATTTAAAAGATGATAGTAAAGAGAGTTTAGAATATTTAGAAAAACTTCCAGATGAGGAAAAAGAAAAAGAAGCTTATAAGAAAATGAAGAAGCTTTTGGAAGAATCATAAAAAATGCCTTTCAACTAAATTTGAAAGGCATTTTTTAATGATCAGAAAATTCTATTTCAGTCAAATCATTTATTCTAGAGTTATCTAAAGATGATATTGTAGGAGATTTGCTTTCTATAATAGGTAAGTATATAGTGAAGGTAGAGCCAATTCCAACAGTGCTTCTAACTTCAATAGAGCCACCATGCTGTTCTATTATAGATTTGCATAGGGAAAGCCCAATTCCGCTTCCCTCACTTTTATTTAATGAATGATTAGAAGCTTGTACAAACCTATCAAAAATATTTTTTTGATCTTCTTCTGAAATTCCAAGTCCAGTATCAGAAAATTGTATACATATTGTAGACTTATTAAGAAGAGAAACAAAAATAGAAATAAGTCCACCTGTAGGAGTAAATTTTAGAGAGTTAGAAATAAGGTTTAGAGAAACACGTTCAAGTTTATCTTTATCTACTAATGTGTAAATTTCTTCAAAATCAGTATCAAAAGTGATTGAGATATTCTTTTTTTCAGCATAAGCTACTGTAGAAAGAGAAATGTCTTCAATAATTTCTACAATATTATAAGATTGTTTATCTAAAGAAAAGTATCCTGCATCAATTCGTGTAGTATCAATAATATTATTAATTAATTTTAGAAGTCTAAACGAGTTTTTCTTTAAATAATTAAATTTTTCTAAGCTATTATCTGTTTTAAAAATAACTTCTCCATTTTTAACATAAATATCAAAAAGACTAATAGTACTAATTATTATGTTAAGAGGAGTCCTAAGTTCATGAGAAATATTAGCAATAAAATTTGTTTTTAATCTATCAAGTTTAATTCTTTCTTTAAATGAACGCCTAAAAAGTAAATATTTAAAAAGGAAAAGAGTTAGTATAAAAAACAATATGATAAGTGCAGATTTAAAACGATTAACTTTCTTTTCACCAGATAAGGTAATATTTTCTTTAAATGAATATGTTTTTATAGAAATAGTATCTGTATTTTTTAGATTATACTTGTTTAAGTCTTCATTAATATAAAAATCAGCTCTATTATTAGGATTAAGTGGAGTATAAGTTAATTTTGGAATTAAATTATGTTCTAATAGCAATGTATCTGCGATTTTATGGCCAACGAAAATACCACTATAATTAAAAGAGCCGATATTAAAACGAGTTCCAAATTCTTTAAATCCACCATAGATTGGAATGTCAGTAAATCTGGCTAACTTTTCAACAGAGCCAAAAGGGGTTATTTGTCTTTTAAAGCCATTCTCACTTGCATTTTCATATAAAGGTGAAAAAATAATAATAATAGCATCATTAGTGTCTATATTATTAACTGTTTTTGAATATTCATCTGCTAAAACAATATTGTAATTTATATTAGGAGTTTTTTTTATATAATTCTGAATGTAAGGATAGAAATTAGAATGAGCAAATTGTTTATCTATAACTATATTTATTGTGTTAGGATTATGTGTTTCTAGAAGATAATTAAATTTTTTTTCAAAATCAAAATTAAGAAAAAAAGTTTTTATATTTGAAGGAAATCTAAAAGTATCCTCTCTAAAGCCTAAAAGATAAATTTTCATATTTGTTAAAAATTTAGAAGAAAAATTTTTAATTAAGTTGTAAGACTTTTCACCTAAAGAAATAATAGACATAGAATTATTTTTATTAGCAATATAGTTGATATGCTCTATTTCTTTTACATCATTAGGGTCATTTACAGTATAAGTAATAACGTTTATATTATGTTCTGCAAGTTGTGTTTTAACACCTTCAAAGAGTCTTGCAGAAAACTCAGAGTCATGAAGTGGATTTAACACTAAAACATTTTTTTGTGTAGTAGCATAAGTATCATTAGGAAAGATTAAAATTCCTAATAAAATAATAATAAATAATTTAAAGTATCTCATAAATCAAACCTCGACAAATAAAAGTAAATTATAACTTTATTTTACATTAACTTCTATTAAATGGAAAGATATAAATTTAAAAAAGATATAATATTTGTATAAAATAAGATATAGATTATAATAGAATATAAGAGAAAAAATCTAGTATAGAGATTGGAAGGAAAAAAATATGAGTAAAATAGTAGTTTTAGCAGAAAAACCGTCAGTAGGTAGAGATAT
>NZ_JBOGCC010000122.1:0-3047 GCF_051656525.1 Clostridium sp.
TAGTTATTTCACTAGCATATTCTAATTCATTTACAAAAGCCATAAATTCATGTAATAATTTAAAATATGATATATTCATCCTATAATACAGTTCTCTTAATTCTTCAATAATTAGTGCCGATTTTTCATCATCAAAAGATTCTTTTGATAAATTTATTTCTGTAAGAAGTTCAAAAGCTGCTTGTGTTTTTAATAATTTCTCTTTTGCTGCTATAAATATTAATTTTTGTTCTTTCGAATCAATTCGATTTCCTAAATTTGCAAACTTATTAAATATAGATATATCAAACGTCTCTAATACTTGGACTAAAATTATTTTCAATTCTTCTAAACTTTTCTTATCATGATTATAAATAGTCTCTTTTCTTTGATTCAACATAATCTTTTCATTCATTTTATACATTACATATACTGACACAAATGTTGCTATTCCGCTTAAATAACTTCCCCAAAAAGAAAGCCATTCTTTATTCCCTAGATCATTAGCAAATATAAACTTGTAACTATTTGGTAGTTGTCCAAATAAAACCATTACTACATTTACAATAAATGGGAAACATAATATCCCAATTATTAAATAAAAACTAAAATTATTTTTCTTTTTTATCATCAATCTTCTCCTGGTTAATTTATAAAATTACTAAAATATTTTAACATAAAAAAAAAGAGAAAAACAATTAAGTTTCTCTCTCCTATTACAATTATTCTTCAATTTTATTGTCTAAACTATCTGGCATTTCCTCTATTTTTTCTTTTAATTCCAATGCTTCTTTATTTTCGGGATTATAATCTAAACTTTTGTCAATATAGTCTTTTGCTTTTATTTGATCTAATTTAAAATTTTCTAATGCTAATCGGTAATAACACTTAGATATCCAGCTATTATCACTAGATAAAGAATATTGTTTATTTTTTTCTACCTCATTAAAACACTTAAGTGCTTCTAGATATTCATTTTCAAAATAAAAAGCTATTCCTAGCCAACTTAAAGTTTTATATTTATTTGATAAAGATGTTTCATCAGTTTCATTAATCGCCATTTGTAAATATTTTATTCCCAATTTATATTCAATTTCAAACAAATAATTTACTCCTAATTCATGATAAACATTATACTTATCTTTTTTTGTTAAAACATACTTTTCAGCTTCTTTTAAATATATAGTGGCTTCTTTATATTTTAAATTTCTTGAATAAGAATATCCTAATTGATAATAACTATTGTATTTATTATTATTATTTGGGGCTAATTTTACTGCTTCATGGAAATATTTTATTGCATCTTCATAATTTTTATTTTTCATTGTTGCCATTCCTAACCAATAATTAACGTAATACTCTTTTGTTAAAGTTGGACATATCTCTTTTGCTATATTTAAATAATATATTGCTTCTGCATATTTAAACAATCTATAATTTGCTAACCCTAACCAATAATTAATATTATAATCATCTTTTAAATAGCTACCTTCTAAACTAGTTATAACTCCGATATAGTCTTGTTTTTTATACAACTCTTTAGCATCTATAATTAGTTTATCAATCTCAGTATTTTCATCAAAATTTATATCTTTTTCTTCAGTTATTTCAGAATTTTGCTTCTGTCTTTTCTGAATTTCTTGAAATTGTGATTTTAAATCTGTCACTTCACAGAGTATATCTTGCCTATAACTATTAACTTCATTTTTTATTTCACTTTTTAGCTTATTCAAGTCTCCTATAATTTCTATATTTCTTACTTCAAAATCTTTCATTTTCTCATCAAAAATTTTATTCAATTCTCCAAGTTTTAATCCAAATGTTTTATTTAGTTCATCCAATCTTTCTTCTATCTTTTCAGCTTTAGCTTTCACTTCATCTAATTCTTTCATTTTTTCACAAATTATTTTTTCTACTTCTTCTTTTTTTTCTTTCAAATCACTTTTATTCGTATAATTTATTCCTAAAAGTATTAGTAGTATCATTCCAGAAGCTTGATACATCAATGTTTTTAAATCATCAAATGATGTTTTATAAAAATCATTAGCTGAAGAATAAATTTGGTCAATATTATAAATTAGTCCTTCTCTATTATCGATTTTAGTCTCTAACTTTTCTATATCTTTTTGAGTTCTTTCTAAAATCCAATTTATTTTTTCATAATTTTCTAACCTCTGTTCCAATTCTTCAATTTTCAGCTGTAATTCAGATACAGTTTTATTACTACTTTGTTTAGATGTGTTTATAGTTTTTGAAACAGTATTAGAAACTGGAACTGATACTGTAACACTATTTTTAATACTTGTTACAGTCGTTTTAGTATTTGGTGTTCCTAATATAACACTTACAACTAAAACAAATAATATTAATATTTTTTTCACTTTTCCCCCTCTAATTTATATTTTTCCAACGTTTTATATTGTATTAAATAACATATTCAAAGTCAATGATTAGAGAAGTTGAAATAATTTTAAAAGACAGATAGTTTAACATCTGTCTAAAGGCTATAAAATCAATTTTAAAGGCTTTCAAACATTAACACAACATTTTATACTGTTTTTTATTGAAAATCGTTTTTTGCTATATTTTAACAAGAATAAACACTATATTTTTATATAATTTCTATTAAATTATTTTTAAATATCTATAAAATTACTTTTTTAAAACTTTTATATAAATAAAAAAAGGCTGCTAATATAAATTAATTAACAACCTGGTAAAACTATTATAACTAAATATCTTTAACTAAAAAAGCTACTTCACGATTAGGAGTTTCTCAAATTACATTTAAGAAACCCAGTTAAACTGGACTTTAGCAAGTTATTTTTATAGATTATTATTTCACCCAAAGATACAACTTTAGTTTTATCTATCTTGTTGCTTTTAAGTTCCATATTTCACGCAATATTTTCTAGTTTTAGAGAAACTAGTAAGCGTGCAATTGTAAAATATACAAAAAATTAAAAAAGAGGGTTTCCCCTCTTTTCCGCCTGTTAGAGTTCCGAGTTCCAACAAACTAAAACGGTTATCTCTTTCCTAGTAAAGATTTTTAGCAAGGATAAAGAAAA
>NZ_JBOGCC010000123.1:0-3232 GCF_051656525.1 Clostridium sp.
TTTTCAGCTGAATAAATTAAAAGATTAGTCAAAGCTGAAAATATAGTAGATAAAGCCATTCCTGATAATATAAGTCTTGTTGTAGAACTAACTTTTCCACAACTTGTCCCAATAATAAATACTAAGACTCCACAAGTAATTGCTCCAATAAAAGCTCCTCCCGCAATGCCTATACTTCCAAGAAAACTTCCTCCAAATACAATTACACTAACTGCACCAGTTGATGCACCTGAAGATATTCCAAGTATATATGGATCTGCAATAGAGTTTTTTGTAATACACTGCATTAAAATTCCACATAAAGCTAAGCTTGCTCCAGTAATTCCAGCTAAAATAGTTCTTGGCAATCTTATTTGCCATATTATTGATTCAGTTGCCTTAGATACCTCTCCTAAATCAGTACCTGATAATTTCCCAATTAATACATTCCAAACAACACTTGGTTCTATTTTTGTACTTCCAAATGCAATTCCTAAAATAATTGAAATTATTAACAATACCATTAAAATTATTGACCATACTAAGAATAAATTTCTTTTTTTATTCATCTTACTTACCACCTTACAAGTAATATTATAACTATCATCCTTTATTTGTAAATATCTTATTAATAATTTTTCTATTTTCTTTATATTTTTATATATTTTGGAATTTTTTATGCTATTGGCATTTTATAATTAATCTTTTAATTTTATCTTATTTTTATTTAATTTAAAAGTGAGAATCAACACCTTAGTTTATATTCTCACTTTTTAATAAGTCTATAGCATTCTTTTCTTCTACTGGTTTTGAAAATAAATATCCTTGAATATATTTTACCCCGATTTCTTTTAAAACTTTTAATTGCTCTTTTGTTTCTACTCCCTCAGCTATTATATCCAAATTTAATGAATTACTTGCATCAACTATTAATTTAAGCAACGTTTTATATTCCTTATAATTATCCATTTCCATTGAAAAACTTTTATCTATTTTCACTACTGATAATGGTAATTTTACTAAATAATTAAATGATGAGTACCCTGTTCCAAAATCATCTAATGATATCTTTATTCCCATTTCTTTTAATTCATTTAGCTTCTTCATATTTTTTTCTATATCTTCTATTACTACACTTTCAGTTATTTCAATTCCTATGCATTCAGTAGATACATTAGTTTCACTTAAAACCTCTTTCACTTTTTTTATAAATCTACTATCTGTTATTTGTACTGCAGATACATTAAATGATACTACTACCTTCTCTGTTCTACCTTCATTTATTCTCTTTGCAAATATACATGCTTTTTTCATTATCTCAGTTCCTACTTGAATTATAGATTTATTTTTTTCCATAATCTCTATTATTTTTTGAACTGATATACCTTTATATTCTTCATTATTCCATCTAAATAATGCCTCAAATCCTATTATTTTTCCATCCGATGTATATTGAGGTTGATATGCTAACTCTAACTCATTTCTTTCTAATATATGATTTAAACTTTTCTCAAGCTTATTCAGATACATCATTTCTCTTTCTAATTCTTCTGTATAAATAACATATCCATTTTTTTTATATTTTTTAGCATTGTATAATGCTACATCCGCTTTAATTATAACTCTACAATCTTCTTCATTTCTTTTACATGAACAATTTTTTGCACATTCACAACCTGCAACTCCGATACTTACTGCTATTTTCTCTTTTTCAACTTCTATTTTAGATAATTCTCTTAATATCTCCTCTGCTTTAAATTCCATTTCCCTTTTATCTAACTTTTTATCATATACTACTAGAAACTCATCTCCACCAAATCTAAAAACATCTGCTTCATTACTTATTTCCTTCAACTTTTCTGCAATTTGAACTAATACCTCATCACCAACATGATGTCCATATGTATCATTTATCTCTTTAAATTTATCTACATCTAGGATTATAACCGTCTTAGGTTTAAATTTTGCCTTATAATTAATATGTTCATATAGCGCTCTTCTATTTAATAAACCTGTATTATAATCTGTATATGCTTGTTTTTTAATTTTTTCTTTTGCTCTAACTACTTCTGTAATATCTATACTAATAGCTGCTATCCCGACAACTTCTCCTACAATGTTAAATATTGGTGTTTTATACAATTCAAAAATCATATCTTTCCCACATTCATTTATTCTTTTAACTACTCTCATAGGCTTTTTACTTTTAACTATATTACTATTTTCTTCTTTTACTTTTTTCACAGATTTTTCAGAATACATCTTACTCATATGTATTCCTATTATCTCATCTGACTTCATATTAAAACGCTTTGCAAATCTTGTATTCGCTATAACGATATTTCCTTCAATATCATATTGCCAAATATCAAATGGAATATTCTCTATAAGAATTTTAAATTGTGCTTCTCTATTTTTAATTTCAGTAATATCTCTAGCTACTGCAACTATTCCTATTGCTTCATTCTTTTCATTAATTACAGGTGATCTATAAACATCAAACCACCTATATCCCTCTATTCCTCGAACAATTTCTTCAAACATCATCGGTTTTCTATCTTGTAAAACCTTTAAATCATTTTCCTCACACTCATTTCCTTTTTTACGTTCCCATACATATTTATGATCTTTTCCTCGTACATCCGATATTTCTTTTCCACTATGCTTAGAAAATTCTTTGTTCACATCTCTATAAATCCCATCATTATCCATAAACCAAGTTATATAAGGAATCGTTTCTAATAGTGCATTATATTTTAATTTTATATTTTCTAACTCTTTTATATCTTCTCTTTTATATCTTCTATTCATTTTCAAAGCCTCTCTTATTAATAATATATCCAAGTCTAAACTTCAAACTAAAAATTCTTTATATCTATGATTATAATAGACTATCTAATAAATTCAAATATAACTTTTTATTAAATTTTTTACTCTCCTTATATTTTTTAAACAAAAATAATGACAAATCTAAAAAGATTTGTCATTACATAATTTATTATTGTGAAACTTTACTAAGTTCTATTCTTTGTTTATGTTTCATAGCTTTTATTGATGTTAATAATAATCCATATCCTATTATTAAGAATACTATCATTATAATCCATGCCATTTTAAATCCAAGAGCTCCTGCAATAGCTCCAAATATTACTGAACCTAATGCAAATCCTATTGCAAATAATAAACTCATAGTTCCTAAATTAACACTGGCATCTTTTCTTCCAAATACATCTGTTGAAAGGAATGCTGGTCC
>NZ_JBOGCC010000124.1:0-65215 GCF_051656525.1 Clostridium sp.
ATTAAGCCAGGAATGAAAGAATATGAAACAGAAGCTTATTATGAGTTTGAATGCAGAAGAAATGGCGTAAAAGATTATGCTTTTAAAACAATAGCAGCAGCTGGAGTTAATGCAACAACTCTTCATTATGTAGATAATAATGATACATTAAAAGATGGAGATTTAATTCTTTTTGATCTAGGTGCACAATGGAATTACTATAATGGTGATATTTCAAGAACAATTCCTATAAACGGAAAGTTTAGTAAAAGACAAAAAGAAGTTTACGAAGCAGTTTTAAGCGTAAATGAAAGAGTTATAGAAGCTATGAAGCCAGGAGTAAACTTTATTGATTTAAATAATAAAGCAACTGAATGGATAGCAGAAGAATGTATAAAACTTGGTTTAATGGAAGACAAAAAAGATGTAAGAAAATATTATTTCCATAGTATAGGACATAGCTTAGGATTAGATACACATGATATAGACAATCCAAGAAGAAACACTATACTAGAGCCAGGTATGGTTTATACAGTAGAACCAGGAATATATATTCCAGAAGAAGGAATTGGAATAAGAATAGAAGATGATGTATTAATAACTGAAGAAGGTCATGATGTATTAACAAAAGATATGATTAAATCAGTTAAAGATATAGAAAATTTTATGAAAAAATAGTAGGGAGCTATCTTTAAGGTAGCTTCCTTATTTTTCTTTGATAAATTATAAATAAATTATGTATTTTATGTTGCTAAATTGTAAATAATGGTATATACTAATTTTAACTTATAAGAAATATGAGGAGATAGAGGTTGCAAGGCTTAAGAGTATCTTAGTTTTTAAAAGCAAATTGAAGCTAGGAAAAAGGAGGTTTTGCCGAAGAATTTAAGAGATTGCTTTAATCTTAGATTCTGGGTTTATGTAGAATATGCATAAGACTGTCACGAGAAATTGTGTTGAGCTGTCATTTTAGGATTTTACGGATTTAGTAGAGCCTTGAGTGTTATCTCAAGGCTCTTTTTAATTTTAAAAAGAGGTTTAGGGTATGGTTTAATTGTGGTCTATGGATTTGTATTAAAAATTTAATAGGGGGAGAGGAATTATGAGAAAAAGAGGATTTATTTTTTTAACAGTATTATTATTAGTTTGTTCTATTTCGATGCCAGCTTTTGCATCAGAAGTAGACTTAGGAGCAGTGAACGCAGCAAAATTTGAAGTATGGACAATAATACCTCCACTTGTTGCAATTGTTTTGGCATTTGTAACTAAAAATGTTGTTGTATCACTATTTGTAGGAACCTTAGCTGGATGTTTTATGCTTCAGCTTGGAGGGGGAAATATTTTCGGGGGAATGGTACAAGCTTTTTTGGATTTAGTACAAAGAATATTAAATTCATTAGCAGATCCATGGAATGCAGGGATTATTCTTCAAGTTTTAGCTATTGGAGGAGTTATAAGCCTTGTTAGTAAAATGGGTGGTGCAAGAGCTATTGCAGAGGCACTTGCAAAGAGAGCAAAAACTCCAAGAAGTGCACAGCTTACAACATGGTTTTTAGGACTTTTAGTATTTTTTGATGATTATGCTAATGCCTTAATTGTTGGACCTATAATGAGACCAGTTGCAGATAAGCTTAAAATATCAAGAGAAAGATTAGCATTTATAATAGATGCAACAGCAGCACCAATTGCAGGGCTTGCAATAATTTCAACTTGGATAGGGCTTGAAGTTGGACTTATAAAAGATTCATTTACTCAAATAGGAATGGATGTAGATGCATTTGGAGTATTTTTAGAAACAATACCTTTTAGATTTTATAATATATTAATTCTTGCATTTGTAGTTATAACATCAATTATGTTAAGAGATTTTGGACCTATGAGAAAAGCAGAAGTAAATGCAAGAAAAGGCTTAAATAAAGTTGTAGAAAGAGAAATGAAAGAAGAAGAAACTATGGTGAAAAAGGGAGTTAAGTTAAGTGTTTGGAATGCAATAATTCCAATAGGAACTCTTATAGTTTCAGCACTTGCAAGTTTTTATTATAGTGGATATCAAGGAATAATGGGGGGAGAAGAAACTGCTCTTATAGAAATTTTGAATAATTCACCATTTTCATTTGAAGCAATACAACAAACATTTTCAGCAGCTGATGCTTCAACTGCACTTTTCCAATCAGCTATTTTAGCTTCAATTGTGGCTATTGCTATGGCAGTTTGGAAAAAAATAATGACCGTATCAGAAGCTATTGACACATGGATTGATGGAATGAAAGGACTTTTAATTACAGGGGTAATATTACTTTTAGCTTGGTCATTAAGTTCGGTTATAAAGGATTTAGGAACTGCTAGATATTTAGTAACTCTTTTATCAGATGCAATTCCAAGCTTTTTATTACCAAGTATTATTTTTGTTTTAGGGGCAATAATGTCTTTTGCAACAGGAACAGCTTATGGAACTATGGGAATACTAATGCCACTTGCAATTCCTTTAGGATATTCAGTTTCACCTGAAATGGGGTACGTAGTAATTTGTACAAGCGCTGTTTTAACAGGAGCAATTTTTGGAGATCATTGTTCTCCAATATCAGATACAACTATTCTTTCATCAATGGGGGCAGGGTGTGATCATATAGATCATGTTAGAACTCAAATGTGGTATGCATTATTTGTTGGAGCTGTAACTATAATATGTGGGTATATTCCAGCAGGACTTGGCGTTCCGGTGTATATTATATTACCAGTTGGAATTTTAATTTTAATTTTAGCAGTTAGAATTTTTGGAAAGCCAATTTTAGAAGAAAAAGTAGATAGTAAAGTAGAAGAAAATGAAAAAATAACTATATAAATTAGTAGCAAATCTCCTTAGAATTAATATCTTATTTAATAAGAGAAATTCTAGGGAGATTGTTTTATGGATAGGAAAAAAGAAGTGGGACTTATGAAAAATATTTATTTAGATGTTTTAAATGAAAATCTAAATGAAATAGATTTTTGCAATGTATTTAACAATGATTTTAAGAGAACTAATATTGAAATGAACATAAAAAATGAAGAGGACAGATACTTAATAGAAGGTACATTTCCAGGAATGCAAAGGAAGGATATTAAAGTGGATTATAAAGATGAGTGTGTCTATGTAAGAGCACAAAAGAAGCAATTTTTTTCAAATGATGATAGTACTGCAATGATTATTATTAGGGATTCAAGAGATTTTGTTAAGAATTTTCATGTACCAAATAGTGATGCATCAAAAATAAAAGCATCTTTTAAAGATTGTAAATTGATTTTAGAAATTCCTAAAATATATTATGAGTATGAAACAAGATTTGGTGAAATAATTGATGTAGATGTTTATGAGGAAGAATAAAAAGGTTAGTATTAGCTAACCTTTTTTATCTTGTATGTACTTCTTTTTAGAGTTATACCATTTAGGTGGATCAAAATATTTATTTACAAGAATTGCAACAATGATTCCAATTGCAGTATCAATACTTCTGCTTAATGCGTAAGCATAAGATTGTGGTCCATTATAATTAACCATAATAACAAGAAAAACTATACATGATATAGTAACTGAGCCTGGTTTATTAAAAAGGTTACAAGTGTATATGGCAAGAACAATACCTACACCACTAACAAAAGGAATATAATTATCTAATATAGTAATATGAATTAAAATCCATATAAAAATAGTACCAAAAATTGCACCAATTATAGTTCCTATAAGTCTGTCTTTTCCCATTTTAAAACTATTAGGAACATTGTCTTTCATACAGATTACAGCTGCAATACAAGCATAAAAAGGATTTTCATCTCCAATAACTTTGAAAATAATCATACATATAACTACAGCTAAAGCAGTTTTTATATTTCTAAGTCCAATTTTGTGAAAGTTAAGCTTCATTAAATTACCTCCAAATAATGTGTATATATTATAACATATACTAAAAAAAAGATTCTGCGGCAATAATTGATATATATATAAATGCAAATTGTTGACAGAAAAAATTATTTAGAATATTATATAGTTAAAATAAAAATGCTATGAAGAGAAGAGTAGTTTTAATGATTATCTATAAGAGAGTGGGAGAAGGTGAAAGCCCATGATAAAAGTTAAGATGAAGATGGCCTCTGAGCATAAGTTCTGAGCTTTGAAGTTAGGGATTTACGGCTTGCAACCGTTATATTGCAAGGTAAAGTATTTTACTTATCGAGTTTCTTATTGTAAGATAAGAAAAAAATAGAGTGGTAACACGGTAATTCGTCTCTATGCTAATTTTAGCATAGGGCTTTTTTATTGCAAAAGATTAGAAAATTAAAATTAGGAGGGATATTTTATGTGTAAAAAACCGTATTATATTACAACGCCAATATATTATCCATCAACAAAATTGCATATAGGAAATACTTATACAACAGTAGCTGCTGATGCAATATCAAGATTTAAGAGATTAACAGGGTTTGATGTAATGTTCTTAACAGGAACAGATGAGCATGGGCAAAAAATTCAAACTATTGCTGAAGAAAAAGGAATAACTCCAAAGGAGCATGTAGATGAAATAGTTGCAGGAATTAAAAGCCTTTGGGAAATGATGGACATAAGCTATGATAAATTCATAAGAACTACTGATGATTATCATATAAAAGCAGTTCAAGATATATTCAAAAGATTATATGACCAAGGTGATATATATAAAAGTTCATATGAAGGTTCATACTGTACTCCATGTGAATCATTCTGGACAGAAACTCAATTAGTTGATGGAAACTGTCCTGATTGTGGAAGACCAGTACATGAAGCTAAGGAAGAAGCATACTTCTTTAAAATGAGCAAATATGCAGATAGATTAATTAATTATATTGAAGAGCATCCAGAGTTTATACAACCTGAATCAAGAAAAAATGAAATGTTAAATAACTTTCTAAAACCGGGGCTTCAAGATCTTTGTGTTTCAAGAACAAGTTTTAACTGGGGAGTTCCAGTAACTTTTGATATAGACCATGTAGTATATGTTTGGATAGATGCATTATCAAACTATATAACTGCTTTAGGTTATGGAAGTGATAATGATGAATTATTCAAAAAGTTCTGGCCTGCAGACGTACACTTAATAGGAAAAGATATATTAAGATTCCATACAATCTACTGGCCAATTATGTTAATGGCATTAGATTTACCATTACCAAAACAAATATTTGGGCATGGATGGCTACTTGTTGATGGTGGTAAAATGTCAAAATCAAAAGGAAATGTAGTAGATCCAGTAGCTTTAGTTGAAGGGTTCGGAGTAGACGCTGTAAGATATTACTTATTAAAAGAAATTCCTTTTGGTTCAGATGGATTATTTAATAATGAAATATTTATAAAGAAAATAAATTCAGACCTTTGTAATGACCTTGGAAACTTACTTTCAAGAACAGTTGCAATGGTAGAAAAATATTTTGATGGTGTAGTACCAGCTCCACTTGCAGCAGGTGATGTTGATAATGAGTTAATGACTTTAGCTTTAGAAACACCTAAAAAAGTAGAAGTTTTTATTGATGAATTAAGAATACCAGAAGCATTAGAAGCTATATTTGTATTAATAAGAAGAGCTAATAAATATATTGATGAAACAACTCCTTGGATATTAGCTAAGGATGAGGAGCAAAAAGACAGATTAGGAACTGTTTTATACAACCTAGCTGAAACTTTAAGATTCTCATCAGTATTATTATCACCATTTTTACCTACAACAGCAGAGAAGATTAATGAGCAACTTGCAGTAACTGCTAAAGACTGGGCATCTCTTGAAGGATTTGATGGAACGGCACCAGGAACAACAGTTAAAAAAGGTGAGGCATTATTTCCAAGAATAGATGTAGATAAAAAGCTTGCAGAACTTGAAGCTTTAAGAGAAGCTCAATTAGAAGAAGCTAAGAAGAAGGAAGCTTTAGAAAAACCACAAGAAATGAAGCCTATAAAAGAAGAAATAACTATTGAAGATTTTGAAAAAATAGATTTAAGAGTAGTTAAAGTTCTTGCATGTGAGCAGATTAAGAAAGCTAAGAAACTTCTTAAATTAAAGGTTGATTTAGGTGGAGAAGAAAGACAGGTAGTTTCAGGAATAGCTATGCACTACAAGCCAGAAGATTTAGTTGGAAAGTATGTAGTACTTGTAGCAAACTTAAAGCCAGTAACTTTAAGAGGAGAGCTATCACAGGGTATGATACTTGCAGCATCAGATAATGATGATACAATATTAAACTTAGTAAATCCAGGACAATTACCAACAGGTAGTGAAGTAAGATAATTTAAAAATAGAGACTGTATCAAAAGATAACTTTTAAATAGGCTAATTGATACAGTCTATTTTTATACAAAAAGGGGAGTGATATTTTTGAAAGTAGTTATAGGAAATGCATGGCCATACACAAATAGTAAGTTGCATTTAGGAAGAGTAGTAGTTTTTATACCAGGAGATATTTTAGCAAGATATCATAGAAAAAAAGGTGATGAGGTTTTATTTATATCAGGAAGTGATACTCATGGACATCTTATACCTTTAAAAGCAAAAGAAGAAGGAATTACACCATTAGAAGTAATAGATAAATATCATAATGAGTTTATACGAGAATTTAAGGGGTTAGATTTTTCTTTTGATTTATTTTCAAACACTGAAAAAGAAAGCCATAAAGTTTGGGCAAAAAAAAGTATCTTAGAGTTTTATGAAAAGGGATATATTTATGAAAAAGATGGAGACTTGTATTTTAAGCTTTCAGAACTAGAAGAAAAGGTTAAGAATATTTTTGAAAGAGGAAAGCTTAACTGGAGAGAAAATGCAAAGGAAATTACTGAGAAGTATATAAGTGAAGGTCTTAGGGATAGAGCAGTTACTAAAGATATAGATTTTGGTATAGATGTACCATTAGAGGGCTTTGAAGATAAGAAGATATTTGTGTGGATTGAAGCTCTTATGGGATATTTAACAGCTACATCAGAGTGCGTAGGTGAAGATAAATTAAAAGAATATATTAGTGGAAGTGATAGTAGAGTATATTTAGTTCATGGAAAGGATAATATTCCATTCCATACAATAATATTTACAGGATTATTATCAGCACTTGGACATGAAGATATAAATTTAAGAGTATTTTCAAGTAATCATTTAAAGCTTGAAGGTAAAAACTTTTCCACAAATAAGAATTGGGCTTTGTGGATAGATGATATGCTTCAAAGATATTCTGTGGATATAATTAGATATTTCTTGATTTTGAACTCACCTGAAGCTGGAGATACTGATTTTAGATGGAAAAACTTTATAAATATAAATAATAATGACTTAGTAAATGAGTTACAAAGATTTTGTGCTAATACTATAAACTTCTATGGAAGAGGAAAGTGTGAGATTTATAAAAACAAGTATGAAAAGAAAAGGTTAGAAAATTTGTATTTGGAAGTTGGAGAAAAAATAGAATCTGGAAAGTTTAAGGATGCTTTGAAAGAAGTAATTAGTTTCATTGTAGATACAAATAGAGATAGGACATATTCTTTAATAAAGCTTGTGAATGTAATAAATATATTAGAGATATTTATGCCAAGCTTTAGTATAAATATATTAGATACATTAGATATTAAAGAAAATGTGTGGGAATTTATTCATTTAGAAGATGTTCCTAGAGATATAACTTATACTGAGAGTTTTAAGGAGTTAGATAAAAATATATTTTTAGATGAAATAAATAGATTAAAAAGAAAAAAGACAAAATAAAAAACCTAGAATATCTACAATAGGGGGACGAGATATTCTAGGTAACCATTCAATTAAGATGGTTATAAGGGGTAAATAATAATGCTTTAACTACTTTACAAGATTTATTATAAGTCAAAAATATGGCAGTTTCGTGTCAAAAAGTATAAAAAAGAATTACAGAAGCTAAAAATAAAATAATTTATCTTTATTAAGGATGGTAATTGTTTTTCTATCATAGGAAATAATACCATCTTTTTTCATGTTTATAAGTTCTCTTGAAAGAGAAGGACGTCTAACACCAAAGGATTTTGCAAGCTCTTCTTTGGTAGAGTTTAAGTGTATAGTTGAACTTTTTTGTATCTTCATCTCTGATAAAAGATATGAAGATATACGCTCACGTAAAGATTTAGTATTTAATTGTCGTATTTTATTACTTAAGACTAAAGACTTATTTGAAAGATCTTTTAAAAAGTTTATTAGGAAATTTTCGTTTGACATAAGGAGTTTAGTCATCACAGTTATATTTATATGCAAAACAGTAGAATCTGTAAATGAAACTACATCTACAGGATATGTCTTTTTATTAGAGAAAATTATATTTTCAGCAAAAAGATTTTTAGGGAAAAGTTTTGCAATAGTTAGAGTGTTTCCTAATGCATTATTTTGCTCTATATGTACTTCGCCACTTATTATTACACTTACAGAAGTGCATGTATCGCCTTCAAAAAAGATAGTTTCTTCTTTTGAGTAATTTTTAAGAAAAACAGAAGGATTTTTAAGTAAACTTTCTAACTCTTCAGTTGTAAAGTGTGAAAATAAAGGTGTTTCTTTTAATATGTTTAATGTTGAATCCATAAATATATACCTACCTTTCTTTTAAATAATTATAGTAATATTATATAATACTGTATAAGGAAGAATAAAGTAATGAAAGGAAGTAATTAAACAATGGAATATAAAATATTTGATACACATGCCCATTATGATTCAGAAGATTATAATGAGGATAGAAAAGAATTAATAAGTGAGATGAACAATAATGGGGTCATAGGAATATTAAACTGTGCTTCATCATATGATAGTGTAAGAGACGTAGATAATTTAACAAAAGAATATAAGTTAATTTATGGTGCACTTGGAATACATCCAGAAAATGCAGATGAGTTAACATCTGAAAGATTACAAGAAATTAAAGAGTTGATAGGGAAAAACAAAAAAGTTCTTGCAGTAGGAGAAATAGGACTAGATTATTATTGGGAAGAAAACCCTCCAAGAGAGGTACAAAAAAATGCCTTCAGAGAGCAGATGGCTTTAGCTAAAGAGTTTGGGTTACCAGTAGTTATACATGATAGAGATGCACATAAAGACACATTAGATATTATGAAAGAGTTTCCAGAAGTTATAGGAACAGTTCATTGTTTTTCAGGAAGTGTAGAATTTGCAAGAGAGTGTATAAATCTAGGATACTATATTGGATTTACAGGAGTAGTAACTTTTAAAAATGCTAAAAAGTTAGTAGAAGTAGCAAAAGATATCCCATTAGATAGAATGCTTGTAGAGACTGATGCACCTTATATGGCACCAGTTCCTAATAGAGGAAAGAGAAATAGGTCAGATTATATAAAGGAAATTATAGAAAAACTGGCGGAAATTAGAGGAATTAGCCCAAAAGAATTAAATAATAAGGTAAATGAGAATTTTTGTAAGTTGATGGGAATAAGTATATAAAGTAAAATGAAATGGTATTGATTGTATAATAAAAGAAAAAATGGTAAAATTTAAGAGGTAGCTTTACTGTTCGTATGCCATTAGGGATTTTAATAATCCCCAATTGTAGAAAAAACTGAATTAAAAAATGAACCTAAATATGAATAAAAAAATGGTATAAAAGGGGTTCAGAGGCTTACGCGTTCATAAATTTGACAAAAAATTCATATTTTTAGTATAATGAATGTACGCTATTGCCAAAGGAGGGAATTTAATGGTAGAAAAATTTAAAGCTTATAAAGAGAATTTTTCTAACAGTCCTAAGGCTAAAATATCAATATGCTTAGTAGCTGGATTAGTTATTGGGTCTATGATATTTATGAATGCTAGAAAAACTATACAATTAACTATAGATGGTACGGTGGAAACTGTAATAACCTATAGTGGGACTGTTAAGGATGTGTTGTCATCTAAAGGTATTGAGTTAAAAGAAAAAGATAAGGTACAACCATCTTTAGAATCCAAAGTAAATGAGAATGAAGAGATTATAGTTAAAACTGCTGTTCCTATGGAAATTGCAATGGGTGAAAAGAAAGCCACTGTTTATACAGCAGAGGAAAACATAGGACAGGCTTTAGTTGAAAATTTACAAGAATTAAAGTCAAATGGTATTAATTATGATAAGGATTTAGATGAAGTAAATCCAGGTGTAAACACAAATATTGTAGAAGATATGTCTGTAAAAATAGTAGATGTAGAAATCAAGACTGTTAAGGAAGAGAAATCAATACCTTACGAGACAGTTGTTGAAAAGGATTCGAATATTGAAAAAGGCAAAAAGGTAGTTAAAAATGAAGGTACAAATGGAAAGAAACAAGTAACTTATAAGGTAACTTATAAAGATGGAAAAGAGGTTACTAAAAAAGAAGTACAATCAAAGACACTTTCAAAACCAGTAAATGCATTAGTAAAGCAAGGAACTAAAGTGCCACCAAAAGTTGTATCTAAGTCTATTCCAAATAGAGGTGGTTCATCATCTATAAAGTATAAGAAGAAATTGGTGGTAGAATCAACAGCGTATGCTTTACATGGAATAACTGCAACAGGAACTAAACCTGTATACAATCCAGGTGGAATTAGTACAATCGCAGTAGATCCGAGAGTGATACCTCTTGGAAGCTTAGTATATGTAGATGGGTATGGTCTTGCAAAAGCAGCAGATACTGGCGGAGCTATCAAAGGAAATATAATTGATGTATATTTCACGTCAAAAGCAATGTGTACACAATGGGGTAGACGACATGGAGTAAATGCTTATATAGTTGCATATCCAGGCGAATGGTAATAAGAAAGAGGCAAGTTTATACTTGTCTCTTTTTGTGTGAAATAAAAATAGAGTAAGATAACCTAAGTAATTCATTTGACATAAGGTTCATATATATGTAAATTAAATATATGTATAATTGAGAGAATTAAAGAATTACTTAGTAAAATAACTTTGAAAGGAAGTTTTGATTGTGATTAAAGAAGTTATAGTAGTTGAAGGTAGAGATGATATTGATGCTATAAAAAGAGCAGTAGATGCAGAGTGTATAGCTGTTGGAGGATTTGGAATAAATAGAAAAGTTATAGATAGAATAAAGGAAGCTCAAAAGAGAAAAGGTGTTATTGTTTTTACTGACCCTGATTTTGCAGGTGAAAAAATAAGAAGCATTATAAGAAAAAGAGTTCCTGGAATAAAACATGCTTATATTTCACAAGATGAAGGTCTTAAAGATGGAGATATTGGAGTTGAAAATGCAACACCAGAAACAATAATTAAGGCTTTAGAGAATGTTAAGGTAACTGTTGAAGAGAAAAGAGAAGAATATAATATTGAAGATATGCTTTATTTTAAATTAACAGGGGATAAAGATTCTAAAAAGAGAAGAATGCTTTTAGGAAAAATTCTTGGAATCGGGTATGGAAATGGTACTCAGATGATATCGAGATTGAATAATTATGGAATTTCAAAAGAAGAGTTTATAAATGCAATAAAGAAGGTTGAAGAGGAGATAGGTAAATAAGATGGATTTAATAACTAATTATAAAACACAAGATATAGTAAAAAAATATGGATTTAACTTTACAAAGAGTTTAGGTCAAAACTTTTTAGTTGATAAGCAAGTTGTATTAGACATTGTAGATGGCGCAGAAATAGGCCCAGAAGATTTTGTAATAGAGATAGGACCAGGAGTTGGAACTTTAACTGTAGAGATGCTTAAGAGAGCAAAAAAAGTTACTTCAATAGAAATTGATAAAGATTTAATTCCTATTTTAACTGAGGAACTTAAAGATTATGATAATTTTGAACTTATACATAAAGATGCTTTAAAAGCTAATTTTGATGAAATTATTGGAGATGAAAAAAGTGTTAAGGTTGCAGCTAATCTTCCTTACTATGTAACTACGCCTTTAATAGCACAGTTATTAAAAAGTGGAGCAAAATTCCAAAGTATAACTATAATGATACAAAAGGAAGTTGCAGATAGAATGGATGCAAAACCAAACACTAGAGATTATGGTTCACTTTCATTAATGGTTCAGTATTATGCAACTACAAAAGTTATAAGAACTGTAGCTCCAAGCTCATTTATGCCAAGACCAAAGGTTGAATCTATTATTATTAGACTTGATAGATTAGAGGCTCCAAGAGTTAAGGTGCAAAATGAAGAGTTCTTATTTACATTAATAAGAGATGTATTTAATATGAGAAGAAAAACTTTATGGAATGGTGTTAAAAACTTAGGGGTAGGAAAAGAAGATTTAGAAAAAGCTTTTGTGGAAGCAAATGTTGATCCTAAAAGAAGAGGAGAAACTCTGACTATAGAAGAGTTTGCAACACTTGCTGATAAAATTTATGCATATAAAATAAAATAATGTTATCATAAATGCTACCTTTAAGCATATAATATATGGAATAAATATATATGTGGAGGTAACGGAAACTTGGCACATAATAAATTGTATAGAAATTTTATAATATTACAAGAAGATGAAAGTAGTGCATCAACTGGGGATAAAGCTGTATCAGGTTATTCAAAGATTGAGGCTAAAGGAGACAAATGTAAAATCACTTTTTATGCTCAAAATTTAAAGAAGGAAGACAATTATTCTATAGTACTTATTTGTTGTAAAAAAGATGTAAAACAAATAGTTGATATGGGGAAACTAGTTGTAACTGATAATGGTAAGGGTGAGGCCTCTAAAGAGTATTACGCTGAAAATATTGGTGGGATAAGTTTGCCTTATGAAAAAATTTCAGGTGCTGGTATTTGTAAAAGTATAGCTGGAAAGCTTAGCTTTACATTATATGGCTTTATGAATGGAGAAAAGCCAGAAACAGGATGGAAAGATTGTCAGATAGTTAAGAGTGATGAGAAGAATGCTAATATGAAGCCAAAAGCTGAAGAGAAGCATAAAGAGAAGGAAGAAAAACCAAAAACTAAAGCAAAAACTAAAGAAGATTTTGAATGTTATGAAAGAGGAATTGAAGAAAATAATATTGACCCAGATAACTTTAAGCTAAGAGGGGGAGTTGGAAATTTCTTTGAAAATATCGTAAAAGGATTTGAGGAGGTTAAGGGATACTTTAATGACCTTAAATACTGTAAATGGTATAAGGTTCCTGTAAAAACTATAGATGATATGTGTGATACAAGTAATCATGATAAACATTCAGTAGTTTATAATCCAATGATTAATTATTATCCTTATATAGTAAAGAAAAAGCAGTTTATGATTGGATATAAATGCGATATAAAAGGAAATCTAAAGTACATTATTTATGCAATTGCTGGAAAGAAGAATTGTGATGAGCAACCTTATATGGGAAAATCAGGATTTGTAACATGGGTTAAAGGAAAAGAAGATGATGGAGATGGCTTCTGGTTAATGTTCTATGATTATAAAAAGGCAACTGTTGTAGTGCCAACAAAGTAGAATATTAAATAAAAGTTAATTCGTTGATATAAAATCTGTAAAGTATTATAATAATTATAGCTAGGAGAAGCCTAAGGCTTCTCCTAATTATTTGAAAAAAATAAATAGAGAAGGTGATATTTAAGTGAATAAGAAAGTAATCGCAATAATTGTCGTAGTTATAGCAGCAATACTTATATTCTTAGGTTTCGGTCCTGTCAATGCTATATTAGTAAAATTAGGTTTTAGAAATAATGCCTTTAATTATATTAAACAGACAAAAGTTGATAAGATAGTTATTCAAAATAGTAGGGACCCAGGATTTAGATTTATAATCACAGATCCAAAAGCTATTAATCAATTATATGAAACTTTATCTCATGGTAGTGTTAGACCAAAAGGAAACTCATTACAACCAGACTACATATTTGAAGTTTATACTGGAGATCAAATTAAAAAGTATGATTATGTTGTTGGTGTAGACACTAAGGGAGAAGGAAACTTCTGGGATGGAACACAAGCATTTCAAGTACCTAAAAATTTAGAAGATACAATAATTAATAATCTCTCATTCATAAATAAACCGAGAGATTTTAACCAAATTTATTACGGAAGTATATTAAAAGTAATTAATCAAACAAAGCAATATTATGATAAGCCAGGTGCTAAGGTTGGAATAGACTTAATGGGAGATGTTGAATGTGTAAAATATCTTTACTCAAATGATTTACAACAATTTACTCAAGAAGTTCAAAAGACAATACCAGGGGCACAGCTTGTAAATGGAAACTTTGGAGACTTTAATATAATAATAAGTGCTAATAATAGAGGATATAGCACTAATTTATTTAAAACTATAATAACAGTAGATGATAGACAGAATAATGTTTATCAACAATATTATGTAATAGGTAAGTTTGACTTTAATAAATGGGATATAGAAGTTAGTCAGCCAAACCAAGTACCTAAAGATTGGAATACAGTTGGGAGCAATCAATAATGAGTAAATGTGATAGTTGTGCAAGTAAAAATTCTTGCAGTTCAAAAGGATTAGAGATTTGTCCATCAGTTAAGACACCTAATTATGGGAACATAAAAAATGTTATAGGAGTAATTAGTGGTAAAGGTGGAGTTGGAAAATCAACAGTAACAGGAATAATGGCATCAATTCTTAGAAAAAAAGGATATAGTGTGGGAGTTCTTGATGCAGATATAACAGGGCCTTCAATTCCAAGATTTTTTGGAATAAATAAAGAAAGAGCTAAGATGAGACCAGTTGATAAGGAAAATGTTCAATTTATACCAGTAGAAACTAAATCAGGTATAAAGGTTATATCAATGAACCTTTTAACTGAAGTTGAAGAAGATCCTGTTATTTGGAGAGGACCTGTTATAAATGGAGTATTAAATCAAATGTATTTTGATACTGCATGGGGAGAGTTAGATTATCTTTTAATAGATATGCCTCCAGGAACAGGGGATATTGCATTAACAGTAATGCAGGAATTTAACATTAAAGAACTAGTAATAGTATCAACACCACAAGACATGGTATCAATGATAGTTAAGAAAGTTGTTATTATGGCTCAAAAAGTTGGAGTAAACATAAGAGGTGTAGTTGAAAATATGTCATACATCACTTGTGGAAAATGTGATACTAAAATTAGAGTATTTAGTAAAAAATCAGCGGAAGAACATGCTGAATATTTAGGTTTACCACTTATAGGAGAGCTTCCTATAAACTTAGAGCTTACAGAAGCTTTAGAAGAAGGTAAGGCTGAGGAATATGTAATAGAGAATCCTTTATATTCATTAATATTTGAAGGATTATACTAAGAGAAAAGAACCCAAAACTTTGGGTTCTTTTTGTGTGTGAAATGTATTAAGAGAATATTTTAAATTAAGTTGTTAGTAGTATTAATATAGGAATGGCAAGAGGTATTAATAGATGTGGGAATAAAAATATTATCATTTATAGATAAATTTCTTATCTTCGATATAGGAAGCTTGTAGATGCTATCATCCGAGAGAAGTATATAAGCTTCCATATCTGTTAAATCAATAATTTTCCCAAACATACTAAGTCACCTCCATAACTAGTATGGGTCTATAAAATTTTTTTATACTCTAAATTTTATCTTTATAGTATTTAATAGACCAATCCTCAATAAGGTTAATTGCTTTAGATAGTTCAAACCCTTTTTCTGTTAAAGTATATTCAACTTTAGGTGGAACTTGAGGATATACAATCCTATAAATTATCTCATCATCTTCTAATTCTTTTAACTTTTCTGTTAAAACTTTTTGACTAACTCCAGAAGTTAATCTTTGAAGCTCAAGAAACCTAAGAGATTCTTTAGAAAGATGACAGATTATTACACTTTTCCATTTTCCACGAATAATTTCAAAACCTAAATCTAAAAGACAGACATAATTTTTATCTTTAAAGTTAATCATAAAATTTGCTCCTAAAATATTTATTAATATAGATTGTTCTAGACAAGAGGCGATGACCTAAATCTTACCTTAAGGTAAGTAAACTTACTTAAAAGTGCCTACTTGAGAGATATAATATGACTATAGTAATATTATATCAAGAAATAGCGATAGGAGTTAAATATAAAATGAAAAATAGAGATAAGCAATTATTCAAAGAAGGTCTTATAGGAAATATTAAAGTAAAAAATAAATTTATAAGAGGAGCATTATGGACAGAATTAGCAGATGAAAAAGGTCATCTAACAGAAGAGATAAGTGAAGTTTATAAAGAACTTGCACAGGGCGGTGTAGGTACAATAATAACAGGATATGCATTTATAACAAAAAATGAACAACCGAACGCAAGAATGTTAGGAATTTATAGCAATGATTTTATAGAAGAATATAAGCATTTTACAGATATGATACATAGTTATAATACGAACATAATTATGCAAATAGTTTATGGTGGGTTTATGACAGGGTTTGATGTAGGAGAAAGGATTATATTAGGACCATCAGATGCAATAAATGAAGTTACACAAACTAAAGCTAAAGAAATGTCTAAAGAAGATATTAATTGGTTAATAAAAAAATATGCAGATGCAGCACTTAGAGTGAAAAAGTCAGGATTTGATGGGGTAGAAATTCATTGTGGACATGGGTATTTATTAAGTCAATTTATATCACCATATTATAATAAACGAACTGATGAATATGGTGAAAGTGTTGAAAATAGAGGGAGAATAGTTTTTGAAATTTATAAAGCTATGCGAATGGCAGTAGGAGAAGATTATCCAATATGGATAAAGCTTAATTCAGCAGATTATGTAGAAGGTGGATTAACAGAAGAGGATAGTATGTATATTGCTAGAAAATTATCTGAGATGGGAATAGATGCAATAGAAGTTACTGGTGGAAATGAATCTGTAAAATATGTTCAGGAGAATAATCTAGGAGCAGCAAGAACTAAAGTTGTAATGTCAAAAGAAAATGAATCATATTTTAAAAACTATGCAATGAAATTAAGTGAAGAGGTAAAGGCTTCAGTAATTCTAATTGGAGGAAATAGACATCTTGATGTAATGGAAAATATTTATGAAAATAGCCAGATTAAAGGTTTTACATTATCAAGACCTTTAACTTGCCAACCAGATTTAATTAATAAATGGTTGAATGATGAGATTGATAAACCTAAATGTGTATCATGTAATATGTGTTACAATACATACGGAAAAAGATGTATTTTCAATATTAAAAAGTAAAAGAGACTACCGAAAGGTAGTCTCTTTAATAAATATCATTATAAATTAAGTTAAATACTTCTAATGCCTCTTCAATTCTAGGTTTTAAAAGAGCTTTTTTTCTTAAGTAATCAGCGCGACCTTCATCAGTGATTGAATATATTTTTTTAAACTTTTTCTTAGGGTCATCCCATTCACCAACAATAAAACCTTCAGTTTCAAGTTTTTTTAGAATAGGATATATGCCACCAGTACTTGGTTTCCATTTATCAAATGTTCTTTGAGCAATTTTATGGGCAATTTCATTACCATTAGTAGGATTTATATTTAATATATGAAGAACATATATAGGTAATAAACCTTTAGTAAAAACTTGGCCTTTAGAAGGAGACTCTTTAGCCTCCTTCTCTTTTTTTACTTTTTTAAGCTCAGCCATTTTCTTTTTATATTCATCATAAAGACGCTTTTCTTCAGATTTTATATCTTTTAAGCTAGTGTATTCAGAGTGTAAACTCATATTAGTGAATCTCTTGTAAACAGATTCCTACAGTTCCAGGACCAGTATTTACACCTAGAGCTGGACCTATTTTTGAAAATCTAACACTTTTAATTTTATCAAAATCTTTTACTAGCTCATAAAGCTTTTGTGCTAAATCATCAGCACCACCTGAAAGAATTGCAGCATCACAATCACCATATTTATCTAATTCTTCTTCAGTAATTTTTTGTAGTCTTGAAAGAGCTTGCTTTTGTCCTCTAACTTTAGCATAAGTTTCATAAACACCCTCATCAGAAACCCAAATGATAGGTTTTATATTAAGCATAGAACCAACAGTTCCAGCAACTTTTCCAATACGACCACCTTTTTTTAAGTATTCTAACGTATCTATAGTAAAGTATCCATGAGATTGACTTCTAAGAATAGGTAATTTTTCTATAATTTCTTCAAAAGAATGACCTTCTTCAATTAACTTAGCAGTTAATAAAACTAAAGTACCTTGAGGTGCACTTAAAGTTTTTGAGTCAAAAACATGTGTTATTAAGTTTGGATGATCTTCAGCTAGAAGTCTAAATGAGTTTCCAGTTCCAGAAAAATGGCTAGAAATAGAAATCATTATAACATGAGTAAAACCTTCATCTTCTAAACGAGACATTAAATTTTCCATAAGGTCAACACTTGGAAGTGAAGTAGATGGTATTATTTCTTTTAATCTTGCATAAACATCATCTGGTGATATATCTATAATGTCATTATACTCTCCATCAGGATAGATAATCCTAAATGGAACAAGTTCTATATTATTTTCTTTTAATTCTTGTAATGTTAAATCTGAACCACTGTCAGTAACCAAAGCAATTTTTTGCATATAAATTCCTCCTGAGTCTAAAACTCTATCACTATTGATAATCAAAACTATATCACTATTGATATAGTTTTGCAAGTTTCGACAAAGATAGTTTTAAATTTAAAGAACTTTTTGAAGGCAGATTCCTATAGTTCCAGGACCTGTATTAACACCAAGAGCAGGACCAACTTTAGAAAATCTGATGTTTTTTATATTAGGAAAATTCTTAATTAGAGAATGGAGTTTTATAGAAAGTTCATCAGCGCTACCAGAAACAATAGTTACATAGTATTCTCCATCTTTATTTAAAATATTTTCTGCTATTTTTTGAATTTTGGAAAGGGCTTGTTTTTGACCACGAACTTTAGAGAAAGTTTCATAAACACCTTCATCTGTAACATAAATAATGGGTTTTAAATCAAGAATAGAACCTATTGTACCAGCAACTTTACCAATACGACCACCTTTTTGCAAATATTCTAATGTATCTATTGTAAAATAAAGATATGATTCAGTTCTTAAAAGATTAAGTTTACTTATGATATCTTCAAAAGAATGACCATCTTTAATCATACTAGAGGCAATTAACGCCATTGTTCCTTGAGAACCGCTTAAAGTTTTTGAATCATAAACAAAAGTAGTTAGATTTGGAAAGTTTTCTGAAATAAGTCTAAATGAATTTCCGGTACCAGAGAAGGAGCCAGATATAGATATCATTAAAATATGAGTATAGCCTTCTGATTCTAATTTTGATAAAAGCGAATTCATTAAATCTATAGAAGGAAGTGATGTAGATGGAATTACTTCTTTTAAGCGAGAATAAACTTGATCAGAGGTAATATCTAAAACATCATTGTATTCCCCTTCAGGATAAATAATTCTAAATGGAACAAGATTAATATTATTTTCTTTTAATTCATCTAAAGTTAAATCGGATCCGCTGTCTGTTATTAAAGCAATTTTTTGCATATAAAATCCCCCAAAAAAATATTATCAGTAATGATAAGTAAAACTATATCATTACTGATATAGTTTTACAAGAATAAAATACAATAAAAGTTAAAAAAAGGAAATTGAAATACGAATATTAAAATCTTTATTTTAGGTTAAATAATTAATTTTGAATGTCAACAGTAGCGTTAGTATCAATAATATTAATAATTGTATTACCAGGAGAAAGTTCGATTTCTTTTTTTGATTTATCATAGAATTTTGTTTGAGTCGTTTCAGAAGTTTTTTCCCAAGTTATATCAATTTTTTTGCCATTAGAGAAAAGATAGCCTGTGCCAGTTCCAATAATATCAATATCTAAATGGCTTCCATCAGAGTTTAATGCGATATTTGTTTTTTGGACTAATATGTTAGAAAAGGACAAGGGTTCATTAGTATTACTATCAGTAGCTAATTCACCATCCATATATTTTGTATATTTGTTATTACTGAATTTATAAGTTGTATTATAAATGTTATTAGGCGTTATGTGAATTTCAGTTGCTTTATCAGAAATATCTGAAAGGGAATCTGTAGTAAATTTAAAGAAATCTTTAGAAACTTCAGAATATCCTTTAGATTTAATTAAATTTAGCATATGTTCAGATGTAGTGTATAAATTATGAGGAGCTTTTCTATCTGAATCTCTAAAATAACTTGAAGGATTTTTCATTTCATTTAAGCTCATTAGAGAATCTTCGTTATCTATTGTTTTTAATGCATCAGATGAACCACCACAGTGTCCAAAAGCTAATGAATGCTCTTTTGCTAAAGTTAAAAAATATGGTCTAACGCTTCTTACAGGACCAATTTTTTCAGGAGTATTTTTATGAAATAGTGCTAAAAACCTAGGAATTCCACCTTCAGCAGAAGTTTCATAAATTATATCAGCTTGAGATAAACCACTTTGAGGTCTAGAATTAGTTGAATTTTCTACTATAACCATGTAAGGTGTCTTATTTAGATCTTGCTCTGTAATTTTTTCACCAGTATAAGGAGAAAGGTATTCTTTTTTTGCAGGTTCTTCTATATTTCCAGATGTTTGTGTATCACTATTATTTTTTGAATTACACCCCATTAAAGAAAAGCTAAATAATAATGATAATAAAATAATTATTTTTTTCATAATCTCACCTCTTTATTATATTTTTACCAATTAAGGATAATATTAAACTAAAAAAGAATATTAAAATTTATATTATGAATAAAAAGGAAAAAATATACATAATTAAAATTATAGATATAAAAAGATATTAAGAGATAACCTAGAAAATATTAAAAATATGAGATATTTTATAAGTCTATGGCAATTGCATAGCAAAAATATATAACGTATAATTAAATTTGGAAAAATACTATATATTGTGCAAAGGGGGTAGTTTGAATGCTATATATTGTGAAGAGAGATGGGAGAGAAGTAGAATTCAACTCTATAAAAATAGCAAATGCAATTCAAAGAGCCGCAACAGAGGTTGGTGTTAAACTTAGAACAAGTCAAAATTTCGATATTGTCCAAAAAGTAATTAACTATATTGAGATGAGCGGAAAAGATAAAGTATCAGTTGAAGAAGTTCAAAATCTAGTTGAAAAAGCATTAGAAGATACAGGACTTCAAAGTGTAGTTATAGCATATAGAAATTACAGAAGAGAAAGAACAAAAGTTAGAGAAATAAAATCAGATTTAATGAAAGCGATAGGAAAGATTGGTGTTGAAACTGACAGGGATAATGCAAATGTTGGAAATAATTTTAGTTCAAAGTTATTAAGAATAGCATCAGAGTCAAATAAGTGGCACAACTTAGCAAGTATGCCTAAAAAACTATCAAAAGCACATGAAAATGGAGATATTTATATTCATGATTTAGATTCATATAATTTGACTGTAAATTGTTTGCATATACCAACTAAAGAAATTTTAGAAAATGGATTTAATCCAGGGTATGGAACAATAAAAAAGCCAAAGAGAATAGAAACAGCAGCAGAACTTAGTTGTATATTACTTCAGTCAAGTCAGAATGATATGTTCGGTGGACAATCACATCCAGATTTTGATAATGATATGGGAGTTTTTATCCAGCCAACTAGAAATGAAATTAGAGAAGAGTTCAAAGAATTAGGAATTGAAAATGAAAAAATAAATGAAATAGTTGAAAAGAAATTAAAGATGAGAATTCGTCAAGCTATGCAAGGGGTTGTCTACAACCTAAATACGATGCATAGTCGTGCAGGAAGCCAAGTTCCATTCTCATCAATAAATATAGGAATACCAAATTCTAAAGATGCTGCACTTGTGTGTGAAATATTTTTAGAGGAATATGAAAAAGGACTAGGAAAAGGAGAGCAACCAATTTTTCCTAATATTATTTTTAGGGTTAAAGAGGGAGTTAATAGAGAAAAGGAAGATGAATATTACTACCTTTATGAACTTGCATGTAGAGTTGCATCAAAGAGGATGAATCCAACATTTATGAATATAGATGCATTCTTTAATAAAGAATATTATGATAAGGGCTATATGCCAAGTACTATGGGGTGTAGGACTTATTTAATGAAGAATGTCAATGGTGAACCAGGATGTAAAGGGAGAGGAAATATTGCTCCAACTACATTGAATCTACCTCGTATTGGAATATTAGCAGAGGGAAATATTGATAAATTCTTTAAAATTTTAGATGAAAAGATTTTAATTGCAAGAGCATCATTAATCCATAGATACAGTGTTCTTAAGAATTTAAAGGTTAAGGACTTACCTTTTGTTGCAGGGCAAGGATTAATGAAAGGTGCAGAAGGACTATCTTTAGATGATTCTATTGAACCAATTTTAAAGCAAGGAACTTTTGGAATTGGATTTATAGGTCTTGCTGAAACTTTAGTAGCTTTAGTTGGAACACATCACGGTGAGTCAGAGGAAGCTAGAGAGCTTGGAGTAAAAATAATAACTCACTTAAGAGAAGCATGTGATAGATTATGTGATGAAACAAAATTAAATTGGAGTGCATATGCAACTCCAGCAGAAGGACTTTCTGGTAAATTTATAAAACAGGATCAAAAAATGTTTGGATATATAAAAGGTGTTACTGATAAAGAATACTATACAAACAGTTTTCATGTGCCTGTTGGATGTCCAATTTCAATAACTAAGAAAATAGATATTGAAGCACCATATCATAGTTTATGTAATGGTGGACATATAAGTTATTTAGAAGTAGATGATTGTCCAGATGCTGAAACTATAATGGATATATTAAATTATGCTTATAAAAAAACTGATATAAGTTATTTAGGAATTAATTTTCATATAAGATATTGTAAGAACTGTGGAACATATCTTAAAAATGAAGATAAAGTCTGTCCTAAATGCAAGAGTAATGATATTCAAGGAGTATCAAGAGTTACAGGCTATTTAAGTCTTGATGAGCGATTTGGAGCAGGAAAATCCGCTGAAAGAGAAGATAGAGTTACTCATACAAATTCACATATGAATTATTATAGAAATTAATAAAAATAGGCACTATCAAAAAGATAGTGCCTAATTATTTTTTTATTTAGATGCATCAATGTGCATTATTGGATCATACATTTCTGGTCTACGGTCTCTGTAAACACCCCAACCATAACGTTTATCTCTAATTGCATCAAGGTCAAATTCAGCTACTAAAACTGATTCTGAAGTTCTATCAGCTTGAACAACTTTTTCACCAGTTTCATCAGCAATAAATGAGCTACCATAGAAAGTCATTGAAGTTTCATCAGTTTCAGTTCCGATTCTATTTGAAGCTACAAGTGGCATAATGTTAGCTGCAGCATGTCCTTTCATACAGTTTTCCCAATGTGGTTCTGTATCTCTTACTAGAACAGGTTCTGAACCTATTGCTGTTGGGTAGAATAAAATTTCTGCACCAAGAAGTGACATACATCTTGCACTTTCTGGGAACCATTGATCCCAACAAATACCTACACCGATTTTAGCATATCTTGTATTCCAAACCTTGAATCCTGTATCACCAGGTGCAAAGTAGAATTTTTCTTCATATGATTGACCAGTTGGAATATGAGTTTTTCTATATTGTCCTAAAACTTCACCGTCTGCATCAATAATAGCAATTGAGTTAAATGTTGTATTTCCAGCTCTTTCGAAATAACTTATTGGTAAAACAACTTCTAATTCTTTTGCAACTTTTTTAAATCTTTTAATAGCAGCATTGTCTTCTAAGCTTGTTGCTAAATTAAGATATTCATATTTTTCTTGTTGGCAGAAGTATGGTGCTTCAAAAAGCTCTTGTAGAAGTATTATCTGAGCTCCCTTTCCTGCTGCTTCTCTTACTAATCTTTCTGCTTTATCTAATGTTTCCTCTGCATTCCATGAACATGTCATTTGTGTTGCAGCTACTTTTACTTTTCTCATATTGTTACACTCCTTCTTTTGGTTGTTGTTGAGTTATACAGTGAATGTTTCCACCACCTAGTAAGATCTCTCTTGCATATATTTGGATAACTTCTCTGTCTGGATATAACTCTTGTAATTTAGCTTTTGCAATTTTATCATTAGGATCATTGAATCCTGGCATGATAACACCACCATTACAAACATAGTAATTTGCATATGATGCTGCAAGCCTTTCACCAGCCGTTCTTGGTAATGTACCTTCTACGCTATCTACACCCATACTTTCTTCTTCTGTTATATAAATAGGAGATGGTAAAATAAGCTTATGAACTTCTAATTTTCTGCCTTTAGCATCTGTTGAATTACATAAAATATCATAACTACTTTTTGATAATTCATATTGTGGATCATTTTTATCATCTGTCCATGAAATCACAACTACTCCAGGTTTTACAAAAGTAGCTATATTATCAATGTGCTCATTTGTTTCATCTAAGTATATTCCATGTTTTATCCAAATTACTTTGTCAACATTCAAATACTCATTCAATTTATCCTCTACGGCTTGTTTACTCATACCTGGATTACGACCTTTACTTAAAAGACATGCTTCTGTAACTAAAGCTGTTCCGTCTCCATCAACATGAATAGAACCACCTTCTAGTACAAAATCATCTAACTCATAGTAATCTTTCCATTCTAAGTTACATATTTTTTTAGCAACTAAGTCGTCTTTATCCCATGGGAAATATAATCCATCTACAAGTCCACCCCATGCGTTGAATTTCCAATCAATTCCTCTGACTTCACCTTTCGAATTTTTTACGAAAGTTGGACCACAATCACGGGCCCAAGCATCATTGCTTGAAATTTCAACAACACGGATATTTTCTGGAAGCATTTTTTCAGCGTGTGCATATTGATCTTCATTTACACACATTGTAACTTTTTCGAATTTTGAAATAGCTTTAGCAACTTCAGTAAATGCTGCTTGTGCATATTTGCCACCAAAACGCCAGTTATCATTTCGTTCAGGCCAAATCATGAAAGTTCCTTCATGTGGCTCGTACTCACCTGGCATCCTAAAATTATCTTTTTTAGGCGTACTGTTTATTATTTTCATACTTTTTTACCCTCCTTATCTTATTTTTTCGATACCATAGCTTTCATAAATAAATTTATGAAAACTTTAGTAGAAACTTATAATTTAAAAAATATTAAGCTAGCAACTTATTGAAGAAGCAGCTTTGTAATCCAATATAGTACAAAGAATATTTAGTGTCAAAAAGTTAATTTAGATAAAAATGAAATTTAGATGTGTTAAAAGTATATACAAAATAAGTAAAAGGAATTTAAATTATTGATTATGACATTTTAAAGACCGAATAACTCAAAATTGATAATTTATTATCACAATTTATTAGGAAATTATATAAAACAGACCTAAAAACGCTAAAAAGAAGAAGAAATAGTTTTTATTTCCTTAAAATCTATAAAATAGAACAAAGAAAAAAATATGTATAAATAAAGAAAAATAAAAATAAATAATTTTTAAAATATGAATAAACTTAAAACGTATAATAAAAAGAAGAAAAAATAAGTTTTTATTGTAAATAAAAAAAAATAAATTTTAAATAAAAAATAAGTTTAGGAGCAATAAACAAAAATATGAAAATGTATTTATAAAAGAGTAATTCATCATAAAAAATGAAACTAATTAAATTAAACTTGCAAAAAAAGAGGGAAATAAATAGGTTGAAGAAAAAAACAATTACAAAATGAATGAAAATAAAAAAGACTTGCAAAATTAATTGTTTAAGTTTTATAAATATGATAAAATGGAATAAATTTATAAAAATGAAAAATAAGGGTAAAAAGGGAGAGGTGGAAATGGCAATAATAAATCCTGAAAATGGTAAAAAGATATATATAGTAGACACAACTCTTAGAGATGGAGAGCAAACAGCTGGTGTAGTTTTTGCAAATGCTGAAAAAATAGCTATAGCAGAAATGTTAAGTGATTTAGGAGTTGATCAGTTAGAAGTAGGAATTCCAACTATGGGTGGAGATGAGAAAAATGTTATAAAAAATATTGCAAAGAGAAATTTGAAAAGCAGTATTATGGCATGGAATAGAGCAGTAGTATCAGATATTGAAGAGTCTATAGATTGCGGTGTTGATGCAGTTGCTATATCTATTTCAGTTTCTGATATTCATATAAAACATAAATTAAAGACTTCAAGAGAATGGGTTTTAGAAAATATGGTGAAGTCAGTAGAATTTGCAAAGAGAAATGGTCTTTATGTATCTGTTAATGGAGAAGATGCATCAAGAGCAGATAAAGATTTTTTAGTTCAATTTATAGAAACAGCAAAAAAAGCAGGAGCAGATAGATTTAGATATTGTGATACTGTTGGGATTATGGAGCCTTTTAAATTAAGAAATGATATTGAATATATCTATAATAAAACAGGATTCGATATAGAAATGCACACACATAATGATTTTGGAATGGCTACAGCTAATGCACTTGCAGGGACAAAGGCTGGAGCAAATCATATTGGTGTAACAGTAAATGGTTTAGGAGAAAGAGCAGGAAATGCAGCATTGGAAGAAGTAATTATGGCATTTAAAATATTACTTGAGCATGATACACATTTTGATACAAGAATGTTTAGAGAAGTTTCTGAATATGTTTCAAGAGCTGCAGGAAGAGAATTGCCAGTGTGGAAAGCTATAGTTGGAGATAATATGTTTGCTCATGAATCTGGAATTCATGCAGATGGAGCTATAAAGAATCCTAAAAATTATGAGGCTTTTGATCCTAATGTAGTAGGACTTGAAAGACAAATTGTTATAGGAAAACATTCTGGAAAGGCTGCAATAGTTAATAAGTTTAAGGAATATGGAATTATCCTTGAGAAAGATGAAGCAGATATTATTTTAGAGAAGATTAGAGCTATATCAATAAGAATGAAGAGAAGTCTTTTTGATAAAGAACTTGTGGGAATCTATAAGGAGTATAGAGAGAGCATAAAAGAGAAAGAGATACAATTATAAAAGTGAGGGCAGAGGTAATGGGAGATAACTTAGTTTTAAAAATTTTAAAAAGTCACATAGTAGAAGGGAAATTAGAAAAAGGACAGGCGGTAGGTTTGAAAATAGATCAAACTTTAACTCAAGATTCAACAGGAACAATGGCATATCTTCAACTTGAAGCTATGGAAATTGATAGAGTGAAAACTAAAAGGTCTGTAGCTTTTGTAGATCATAATATGCTACAACAAGGATTTGAAAATGCAGATGACCATAAGTTTATAGAAACTGTTGCATCAAAGCATGGAGTTTATTTTTCAAAGCCAGGGAATGGAATATGTCATCAAGTATTTTTAGAGAGATTTTCAAAACCAGGGGAAACTTTAATAGGTTCTGATAGTCATACTCCAACAGGTGGTGGAGTAGGAATGCTTGCTATGGGAGCAGGAGGATTAGATGTTGCTTTAGCAATGGCAGGAGGAGCATATAATATTAATGTTCCAAAGGTTTGCAAGATAAATCTAGAAGGTAAATTAAGTCATATGGTAGCAGCTAAAGATATTATATTAGAAGTTTTAAGAAAATTATCTGTTAAAGGTGGAGTAGGAAAAATATTTGAATATGGCGGGGAAGCTTTAAAAACTTTATCAGTTCCACAAAGAGCAACAATTACTAATATGGGGGCAGAACTTGGAGCAACAACATCGATATTTCCAAGTGATGAAAGAACACTAGAGTTTTTTAAAGCACAAGGAAGAGAAGATGAATGGATAGAGTTTAAGCCTGATGAAGATGCGAGTTATGATGAAGAAGTAACTATTAATTTGGATAATTTAAAGCCTTTAGCAGCTAAGCCTCATTCACCAGATAATGTTTTAGAAGTTTCAGAAATAGGAAAAATAAAAGTTGACCAAGTAGCTATAGGAAGTTGTACAAATTCTTCTTATGAGGATTTAATGAAGGTGGCTAAAATTTTAAAAGGTAAAAAAGTTCACTCAGAAGTAAGTCTTGTTATAGCACCAGGTTCTAGACAGGTAATGGAGATGATGGCTAGAAATGGAGCTTTAGCTGATATTATAAGTGCTGGTGCTAGAATTTTAGAAAATTCTTGTGGACCATGCATTGGAATGGGTCAAGCACCAGGAACAGATGGGGTTTCATTAAGAACTTTTAATAGAAATTTTTATGGAAGAAGTGGAACATTATCGGCAAAGGTTTATCTAGTAAGCCCTGAAACAGCAGTAGTTTCAGCTATTAATGGATATTTAACTGATCCAAGAGAAGTTAATATAGATTTAAATATTGATATGCCAAAAGAATTTATAATAGATGATTCTATGATTTTAGAGCCAGCAAAAAATAATAGTGATGTTGAAGTTAAAAGAGGGCCAAATATAAAACCATTTCCAATAAATAAAGGTTTAGATGAAAATATTTTAGAAAATATTGTGTTAAAGGTTGAAGATAATATAACAACAGACCATATAATGCCTTCAAATTCTAAATTACTTCCATTTAGATCAAATATTCCATATCTTTCAGAGTTTTGTTTTAACACTATCGATGAAGACTTTCCAAAAAGGTGTAAATATAATAATGGTGGAATCATTGTTGCGGGAGATAATTACGGACAAGGTTCAAGCAGAGAACATGCAGCTCTTGCACCATTATATTTAGGAATAAAAATAGTTATAGCAAAATCTTTTGCAAGAATTCATAAGGCAAATCTTATTAATAATGGAATAATTCCAGTTGAATTTAAGAGTAAAGAAGATTATGAAAAAATTGATTTATTAGATGAAATTAGTTGTGAGAATATAAAAAAAGGATTGGAACTTAGAAAAATAGTGTTTAAAAATAAGACCAAAGAAATAGAATTTAATGTTAATGTAGATTTAACAGAAAAGGAAATTGAAGTTTTAAAGTTTGGTGGAAGATTAAACTATGTAAAATTAAAAAAATAATCAAAAGGCTAGAAATTTCTAGCCTTTTAGTATGTTTAAAAGTTAATTAAAAGCTATAACTAAAGCACCAATAAATACTAAGAAAACACCAATTAATATTTTAAAGTTTAGTTTTTCATTTAAAATAAGTGCAGATAAAAGTATTGTAAAGACAATAGATAGTTTATCTATTGGAACTACCTTAGTTACACTTCCATGCTTAAAAGCATAGTTCATAAAAAGCCATGATAAGGCTCCAAAAACACCTGTTAATATAAGAAAGAAAAAATCTTTTTTATATTCAAAAAGTGTTGAAACATTAGAAAAATCACCATTAAAAGATGAGATGGCAATAAAAAATAATGCCATTATAATTGCTTTAACTGTACCAGCTAATGATGGGCTAAGATGAACAACACCTAATTTAGTGAAAATACTCACCATACTAGCAGAGATAGCACCAAGTAAAGCATATATTAGCCATAATTGCATAAAAGTACTCCCTATTATGTTAAAATTTTATTGAAAAATATGTTTTTTATATGTAGCAATAATAAAGGAAGCTATTATCATTGCAATAACAGCAAGTGGGAAAATCAAAAATCCAATATTATAATCTAAAAGAACTCCACCTATAAGATTGCTTATTATTTGTGGAATACATATAAAAACATTATTAAGTCCCATATACTCACCAACACGGCCTTTAGGTGCAATTTCTGGCATTAATGAATAATAAGCAACTTGAAACATTATAAAAGCAACTCCAGATACAAGAGCAAATAACCAAAGTTTTACTATTGAGTTAGCATTCCAGCCTATAATAAATGCAAGAGCATATACTATGCAACAAATTAAGAAAATCTTATCTTTTCGCCATCTATCACACCACATTCCAATAAATATTGATAAAATCATTCCAATTAAAGTAAATGAGGCTAAAGCAAGGCTAATTTGAGTTCCTGTAAAATGATCTGTTGTTTCATAATATGGTATCCAAAATGGAGTAATTAATCCATATGCAAAATAGAAACAAGAACCAGTTAAAAAAACTTTCATAGCAGGCTTATTTTTAAAAAATTCTAAATTGAGCTTGAATTTAGAGGATTCTGTAGGAACCTCCTTTTCTTTTACAACATAACAAGTTACGAGTATTGGTAGAAGTGATGCAATTGCTATAAGTATAAAAGGAAGGTGTTTATTTATATTAAAAAAATATACTGCAAAAAAGTAAAATAAAAGACCACCAAAAGAGTAGAATAATTTACCAAGGCCGTTTACAGAACCAACTTGAGTTACTTCAACACTTTCAGGCATCCAAGCGTAATAGGCACCTTGAAAAAAGTTAAAAGATGACCATGCAATAAAAACACATAGAACTATAGTAATATAGCTATTTGCAAAACCGAGTAAAAGAATAAAAATAGATCCTAATATTCCACCAAATAAAGTCCAAGGTTTACGACGACCCATTTTAAAGTATTTATTTTCACTTAAAACTCCACCAATATAAGGGAAAAATATACCTGTAAAAGAGCATAGTGCAGCTATAATTCCAAGTTTAATATCAGATGGAGTAACGGTTCTAACTAATAATGATAATAATGTACTTTTCATATTCCAAATAAATCCAAGTCCGAAACTTGGAATAGCCATAAGAAGTGGAATAAAAATTTTTTTCTTGTCCATAAAAAACTCCTATAAATTTTTAAAATATTTGTCGGCTATAATTATACACCTGGTGAATAATTAAAAATGATTAAAACTTAATATTAAAAATAAGTTAATATATTATTTTTAATATAAAAAAATAATATATAATTAAAGGGAGAATGAACCATTAAATAAAGGAGTTGAGTAAATTGAGCAAAAAGGTAATAAGATTAGCAGGAATAGCATATGAAAGTCTTGTAAATGGACCTGGAATGAGAAGGGTATTTTTTTCTCAAGGATGCAAACATAATTGTAAAGGTTGTTTTAATCCAGATACTCATAGTTTTTTAGGTGGAGAAGAAATGGAGATGGATGATTTAATAAAAGATGTTTTGGAGAATCCTATTTTAAAGGGAGTAACATTTAGTGGGGGTGATCCAATTGAAAGAGCAGAGGAATTTTCTTATATGGCAAAAAAATTTAAAGAACATGGATTAAGTGTATGGTCTTTTACTGGATATAAAGTGGAGTATTTATTAGAAAATCTGGATGAAATGAAAGGGGTCAGAAGTTTTTTAGAGAATATTGATGTTCTTATAGATGGAAAATTTGAGAAGGATCTAATGGAAGATGGACTTAAATTTAGAGGATCATCTAATCAGAGGATAATAGACATGAAAGAAACATTGAGGCAAAGTAAAGTTATTTTAGAGGAATAATAAATGATATGTTAATTAATAGATGAATTTAATAAATAGCTAAAAATTTTATGTTATAATAATTATTATTAAATAAAAAAGATTCAAAGAGGAGGAAATAGAATGAAAATAAGTGTAAGAAGTAAAAAATGTAGAGAAGCTCAAGGATTAGTACTTGCTCTTTTTGAAGATAAATTAGAAATGAAAAACCCAACAATAAATAAAATGATAGATCACTTAAAGAATAATGAGAAGTTTTTAGGGAAAGAGGGAGAGGTGTATACTTTCACTCGTGAAATAGAAGGCCAAATTCAAGATGTTATTCTTTTAGGATTAGGAAAAGAAGCTGATTTAGAATCAGAAAAAATAAAAATTAATATGGCAAAGGCTTATAAAAAAGTACAAGAACTTAAGATAAGTGATTTAGTAGTTAAAATGTTTGCTACAGAAGCAATGAAGGTTAGTGAAGTAGCTAAAGCAGTTACAGTATCATTAATTTTAACTGATTATAAATTTGATAAATATAAGTCAGATAGAAAAGAAGAGAAGGAAGTTCAAGTTTCATTCTCAGGATGTATTATAAAATCTGAAGGTGATGAAGCGGTTTTAGCAGAAGTTAAAGAAGGAGAAGACATTGCAGAGGGAATTATAATTGCTAGAGATTTAGTTAATGAACCTGCAAATGTTATGTATCCAAAAGTTTTAGCTAAAGAAGTTTCAAACTTAGGAAAAGAGTATGGATTTCAAGTTGAAGTTTTTGAAAAAGATAAAATAGAAGAGTTTGGAATGGAAGCGTTCTTAGCTGTTGCAAAAGGTTCGAAGAAAAAGCCAAGATTAATAGTTATGAGATACTTTGGAGATGTGGACAATAGAGAAAAAACTATTGGATTAGTAGGAAAAGGGTTAACTTTTGATACAGGTGGATATTCATTAAAACCATCAGCTAGTATGGATACAATGAAAAGTGATATGGGTGGTGCAGCAGCAGTTGCAGGTGCTATGGCCTTAATTGCAAAAAGAAAACTTAAAGTTAATGTTATATCAGTAATTGCAGCTTGTGAAAATGCTATTTCAGGAAATGCATATAAGCCAGGAGATATAATAGGAAGCATGAAAGGAACTACAATTGAAGTTCTTAACACAGATGCTGAAGGAAGATTAACTTTAGTAGATGCAGTAACTTATATCCAAGAAAAAGAAAATGTTAAAGAAGTTATTGATTTAGCTACATTAACAGGAGCAGCTTTAGTTGCTTTAGGTGACACAACATCAGCTGTTCTTTCAAATAATGATGAATTCTTTAAAGAACTTGAAGAAGCTTCATTGAAAACTGGAGAAAAATTATGGAGATTACCAGCATTTGATGAATATAGAGAATTAATAAAATCTGATATTGCAGATTTAAAAAACATTGGTGGAAGATATGCAGGAACAATAACTGCAGGATTATTTATAGAGAAGTTTATAAATGAAGGAAATTCATGGATTCATATGGATATTGCAGGAACAGCATGGACAGATGCAACAAAACCATATAAAGCAAAAGGTGGAACAGGAATTCCAGTAAATACTTTATATGAAATGATAAAAGAAAGAAGTTCTAAATAATAAAAAAGAGCCTTATGGCTCTTTTTTATTCTAAATTATCTGAAGCATCTTCTAAATTTTCAGAAACAGGTGCATCAGCATCGATAGGTTTAGTAGTATTATTTTTTTCTTTATGTATCTTGTCAATAAGTGGTATACCATGTTTAGATATTTCTTTAGATATAGCTACAGGAACGTCAGGTTTTCTGTGAGCATATCCAAATTTATGATTACTTTTTGTTACAAATACAATCATTATTTTATTTTTATTAGTATAGATAAGTTCTGCGTGGTCAAGCTCTACTAAAGGAATTGCACATTCTCTAAAATATAACTTATCTTTACTTACAATGATTGAATTTTTAAAAGTTCCCATAAGTAAAAACAACATTAGGGCTGCTGCTAATAAAAAATAATATTGTTTATATATAAATGTTAAAAGTGCCGCTAATATTAATACAACAAAAAATAATATAGTGAATTTTTTTAAGTTAGCATCTTGAAAAATTTTATACTCACCGTTACAAGTACTTAAAAACCTTTTTTGATTTCTAAGTGCGATAGGTATGTTTAAAGCTAGGATAAGTAATAAAACAATTTCTGCAATAAGTACTGCCATAAAATTTCCTCCTTTGTAATATAATATATCTATTATAGCAGACAGGAATAGATATTAAGAATTAATAATTAAGAAATTAAAATTAAATAAAAATATTTTACAGATGATGGAAAATAAATTGAGATTTCTAATTTTTAGAAATCTCAATTTATAAAATATTTATTTAGATTTAATTAGAAATCAGATTGTCCTGTAGTTCTTGGGAATGGTATTACGTCTCTAATATTTGTCATTCCAGTAATATACATGATTAATCTTTCAAATCCTAAACCGAATCCAGCATGTTTAGTCTCACCATATTTTCTAAGTTCTAGATACCACCAGTAGTCTTCTTCATTTAAGTTAAGTTCAGCCATTCTTTCTTTAAGAAGGTCTAATCTTTCTTCTCTTTGACTTCCACCTATTATTTCGCCTATTCCAGGAACTAAAAGATCCATAGCAGCAACAGTTTTGTTGTCTTCATTCATTCTCATGTAGAATGCTTTAATATCTTTTGGATAATCAGTTACAAATACAGGCTTTTTGAAGTGCTCTTCAGTAAGATATCTTTCATGCTCAGTTTGTAAATCAATTCCCCATTCAACAGGGTAATCAAATGTTTTTCCACAGTTTTTAAGAATTTCTACTGCTTCAGTATAAGTAACTTTTCCAAAGTTAGAGTTTGCAACATGGTTTAGTCTTTCAACTAATCCTTTGTCTATGAAGCTGTTAAAGAATTCTATTTCTTCAGGACATTCTTGCATAACATATTTTATAACATAAGTTAGCATATCTTCAGCTAATTTCATATTGTCATTTAAATCTGCAAATGATATTTCAGGCTCAACCATCCAGAATTCAGCTGCATGTCTTGCAGTATTTGAATTTTCGGCTCTAAATGTTGGTCCAAAAGTATAGATGTTTCTAAATGCTAAAGCATAAGTTTCACCATTTAATTGACCTGAAACTGTAAGATTAGTTTCTTTTCCAAAGAAATCTTGTGAGTAGTCAATTGAACCATCTTCATTTATTGGAGCATTGTTTAAATCTAAAGTTGTTACCTTAAACATTTCTCCAGCACCTTCACAGTCACTACCAGTTAAAATTGGAGTGTGAGTGTATACAAAGTTTTGCTCTTGGAAGAACTTATGAATAGCATAAGCTGCAACTGATCTAACTCTAAATACTGCTGAGAAAGCGTTACTTCTTGGTCTTAAGTGAGCTATTGTTCTTAAGTACTCAAAAGTATGTCTTTTCTTTTGTAATGGGTAATCAGAATCTGACATACCTTCAATAACTATTTCAGTAGCTTGAATTTCAAATGGTTGTTTAGCATTTGGTGTTTCTACTAAAGTACCAACTACTTTTAATGATGAGCTAATTGCTAATTTTGAAATTTCCTTAAAGTTATCTAACTTGTTATCAAAAACAACTTGAACATTTTTAAAGAAAGAACCGTCGTTTATTTCAATAAACCCGAAAGCATTTGAAGCTCTTAATGTTCTTATCCATCCTGTTATACTTACTTCTTTACCTAAATGGTCAGAAGTTTCTCTATAAAGAGATCTAACTAATACGTTTTTCATTTAAAAATCCTCCTATTTACTTAAAAAATTGTATAAAAAAAATCCTTCACTTCCCAAATGATAATGGGACGAAAGGATACTCTACGCGGTGCCACCCAAATTGCTTTAAATTAAAGCCAGCTTCTAAGGCACAAAATTTATGCCCTCCAAATTAATAACGGTTTGGAAAACCCGTCTAAGCCTACTAGCAAAAATGTTTTCGGTTAGATGCTCAGAGATGTTCTTCAAAATAGGCTTCGTGCAAGGCTTACACCTTCCCTTGCTCGCTAAGACTACGTCCTAAGTTTACTCTTCTCCTCAACGCAAATTTAAAAAATATTACATTAAGATGATTTTACAACACTTTAGATTGGAAATCAAGGAATTAATTTTACTATATATAGGAACTCTTATTTTCAAAAGCTATATAAATAATTATATAAAGAAGTAAAAAAGGAGACTATGGATATGAAAAGGCTAGATAATTTAATCAAGGCTTTGATAATATTGATAATTATAGGAGTAGTTTTTGGAATTGGATATTTAATTATTGGAGGTGTGAAATTAAGTAATATCGAAGAGGATAGCAAAGAGAAGGTTGAAATAAGTAAAGAAGATGTTGAGAAAGATGATAAGAAAGAAAAAGATGAAAAGAAAAAAGCAGAGCGTAAGAGATTAGAAAATTTAGAGAAAGAGAGAATTGAAAAAGAGAAGATAGAGAGAAAAAAGCGTGAGGATGAACTAAGAAGAAAAGAAGAACAGGAAAAAGAGGAAGAAGAAAAGAAAGCAGACGAGGAAAAGTCAAAAAAAGGAAAAAATTTAATTGATAAGGGAAAAGCATATGCAGTGTCAGCTAAGAAAATAAATGAAATGATAAAAGGTAAAAAAAATGGGCAAAAAGAAGTGTTTTTAACTTTTGATGATGGACCAAGTGAAAATACTAAAAAGATTTTAGAAATTCTTGAGCGATATAATGTTCATGGAACCTTTTTTGTACTAGGTTCAAATTTAAATAGTTCAAATGAAAATTATTTAAAAGAAGTATATAATAGTGGAAATGCAATAGGAAATCATACGTACTCACATAATTATAAAATCATATATCCAAATAATAAAGTTAATATAAATACATTTATGAATGAGGTCAAAAAGACGAATAAACTTCTAAGTAGAATATTAGGAGAAGATTTTAATACATCTATTATAAGAATGCCAGGAGGCTATGTATCAAGAAAGTATCATAAAGATCCAAATTTAAAAGAGTTAAATAAAGTATTTGATAAAGAAAAAGTTACATCAATAGATTGGAATATAGATTCAGCAGATTCAAGTGGATTAAATGTTCCAACAGAAAAAATAGTTAATGCAACAATTAAGGGAATAGGTAATTTAGAAGATGTTATTTTATTAATGCATGATACAGGAAGTAAAGAAACGACTGCACAAGCGTTGCCGAAAATAATTGAGCACTTTCAAAAGAGTGGATATGTATTTAAAGTAATATCAAATTAAATAAAAAGAGATATGGCTAGAGTGGTTCTAGCTATATCTCTTTTCCAAGTTCGTAAGATTGGATTAGCTTATTTGGAAATTTTAACATGGTCATATCTTTAACTATTCTCTTATATTCATATTCAATATGTTTAACTTTAACTTTAACTTCGCCAGTTTCCTCATTTACATCTAATAAACAATATGTTGCATCAGGTTTTCCTATTTTAGGTTTACCAACGCTTCCATCATTTATAAATAATTTATTACCAAACATTTTGCATGATGGAATATGAGTATGTGCACATACTAAAATATCTGCATTTAAATTTGACATAATTTCTTCAGTATTGTTTCCATCTTCAAAAAGATATTCATTTATAGAATTAGGGCTTCCGTGAACAAATAAAATTTCACGTTTTCCAATAGTTAATCTAAGCTCAGTAGGTAAGCTTTCTAAATAATATTTATTTGAAACTCTAAGTTCGTCAACTGTCCATGGTAATGAAAAAGAATTTATTTCATTATCTCTTATAAAAGTAAAATCACCATCACAAACTGAGGCATCATAATTTCCTTTAAGACAAGGAATTTCTCTTCTTTTAATTAATGCAATTACTTCATTAGGATGTGGACCATATCCAACTAAATCACCTAAACAAATTATTTTATCTACTTTATTTTCATCTATATCTTCAAAGACTTTCATTAGAGAATAAATATTCCCATGAATATCTGATATTACTGCAATTTTCATATTAAGGACCTCCTTAAATTACTATAACCTAATATAAATTGTGTATATCTTTATTTTAACATTATATTAAAAGTGATTAAAGGTGCTATAATAGTAATTAAGAATAAAATAATAAAAACAATAGGAGGACAGTTATGAAGAAGAGTAGAATTAATAAAGTAGTTCAAAGAATGAAAGAAGAAGGTTTAAGCCAGATAGTTGTATCATCACCATCATCATTATTTTATTTAACAGGAAAATGGTTTCATCCAGGAAATAGAATGATTGTATTATTAGTTAAAGAAAATGGTGAGCATAAATTAGTAAATAATAAGCTTTTCCCAGTAACAGAAGATTTAGGAGTAGATATAGTTTGGTATGAAGATACTGATAAGCCAGTAGAAGTTTTAGCAGGATATATAGATAAAAATGAAGATTTAGGAATAGATAAAGTGTGGCCATCACACTACTTAATTTCATTAATGGATATGAGTGCTGCAAAAGGATATAAAAACTCATCAATTATAATTGATGAACTTAGAATGGTTAAAGATGAAGAAGAAATTGAATTTATGAAAGAAGCATCTAAAATAAATGATAAAACAATGAAAGAGTTTTGGGGTTACTTAAAAGAAGGAATTACAGAACTTGAATGTGTAAATCTTTTAAAAGAATTATATGAAAAGAATGGTTCAAATAAATTTTCATTTAGTCCAATAGTTGCATTCTGTCCTAATGGAGCAGATCCACATCATGGAACAGATGATACTAAACTTAAAATTGGAGATAGTGTTGTTATAGATATGGGATGTGTCTATAAAAGTTATTGCTCAGATATGACAAGAACTATTTTCTTTGGAAAAGAGCCAAAGGAAAGACATGCATCGATTTATGGAGTAGTAAAAACTGCAAATGAAAAAGCTATTGAAATGGTTAAACCAGGAGTTAAATTTAGTGATATAGATAATGCTGCAAGAGAATATATAACTGAAAATGGATATGGTGAATACTTTACACATAGAACAGGACATTGCATAGGAATTGATTGTCATGACTTTGGAGATGTAAGTGGAGTAAATGAAAAAATACTTGAACCAGGAATGATATTCTCAGTTGAGCCAGGAGTTTATATAAAAGATGACTTTGGAGTGAGAATAGAAGATTTAATTCTTGTAACAAAAGATGGCTATGAAAGATTAAATAAGGTAACAAAAGAATTAACTGTTATAAAGTAGAATAAATTTAAATAAGATAAGCAACTAAAGAAATTTGGTTGTTTATTTTTATTGGATATGATAAAAATAGGTTATTTGAATCAAAGACAAAAAGAAACTTGAAATGACAAGTTTCTTTTTATTTGTCATATTTTTAAATAAAGTGTTTAATAATGTTAATGAAAACCTTTAAATAATTGGAAAAAAATACTATTATTTAAAATGATTAAGAGTTATAATAAATTTGTAATGTATTTTTAATAAATTAATAATGTATAGGGGGTATTGTATGAAATTAAAAAATCTAAAAAAGATAATTTCAACATCAATGGCATTAGCATTAACATTAGCATTGTTTAGTACAGGTAATACTGCTAGTGCAAATCCTACACAAGACAAAACTGAAGCAGAAGTTGCTTCAGAAAAAGAAAATTTAAAAAGGAAAGTGGTGGGGTACTTTCCAGAGTGGGCCTATAAGAGTGAAGCACAGGGATATTTTGATGTAGCCGATCTTCAATGGGATTCTTTAACACATATTCAGTATTCTTTTGCTATGATTAACCCAGAGACTAATAAAATAGCTTTTGGAGACAAGTATGCAGCAATAGAAGAGGATTTTAAAGATTATGAGTTAACTCATAAGGGAAAGAAGATTGAACTTGATAAAACTCTTCCTTATAAAGGACACTTTAACGCAATGCAAGTTATGAAGAAGCAATATCCTGATGTTGATCTTTTAATATCAATTGGTGGATGGGCAGGTTCTAGAGGATTCTATACTATGTTAGATACTGATGCAGGAATAAATACTTTTGCTGATTCATGTGTGAAATTTATTAGAGACTATGGATTTGATGGGGTAGACATAGATTTTGAATATCCATCATCAACAAGTCAATCAGGAAATCCTGATGATTTTGATTTGTCAGAACCAAGAAGAAAAACAATAAATGCAAGATATAATAAAATGATGGAAGTGTTAAGAGAAAAAATTGATAAGGCTTCTAAAGAAGATGGAAAAGATTATCTTTTAACAGCAGCAGTAACTGCATCATCATGGGTACTTGGTGGAGTATCAGACAATAGTTATGCTAAAAACTTAGATTTTTTAAGTGTAATGTCTTATGACTTCCATGGTGGATGGAATGAATATGTTGAAAACTTAGCAAATATTTATCCAGATCCAAAGGATAACGAAACAACAGGAATGTTAATGCCTGTTTTAGGTATGGATTGGGCATATAGATATTATAGGGGAGTTCTTCCACCAGAAAAAATATTAATGGGAATTCCATACTATAGTAGAGGATGGGAAAACGTTCAAGGTGGAGATGGAACTGGTCTTCATGGAAAAAGTAAAACTCCAGCTAGTGGAAAGTATAATATCTGGGGTGATGATTTAAATGGAGATGGTGTTTTAGAACCAGCAGGAGCTAATCCATTATGGCATTTAAAAAACTTAGAAGAGTCAGATCCTAATATGAAAATGCACTGGGATGACACAGGAAAAGTTCCGCATCTTTGGCAAGATAAAGAAAAAGTATTTTTGTCATATGAAAATGAGCAATCAATTGATGAAAGACTTAAATATATAGAAGATAAAAACTTAGGTGGAGCTTTAATTTGGGTAATGAATGGAGATTATGGAGTTAATCCAAATTATGTAGAAGGTTCAACTAATACAAATGAAGGTAAATATACTTTCGGTGATACTTTGACTAAGAGACTTAAATCAGGATTAGATAAAATGGGTGATTGTGTACCAACATTAGATGATACAACAGTTGGTCTTCCTGAAATAGGTGTAGATGTTAACTTTGGTGGTGTTTATGACCATCCGAATTACACATATTCATTAAAAGTTACAAATCATACTGAAACAAAAATTGAAGGTGGATGGACACTTTCATTTGATTTACCAAAATCAGCAGAATTTAAATCACCTTGGGGTGGAACAGTATCTCAAGAAGATAAGGGTGATTTTACAAGAATAACTATAAGTACATCAGGATGGCAAGGAATTGATCCAGGTGCAACTATAGAACTTCAAGGAATGATAGGACTTTGTTTTGGTGGAGTTAAAAATGTAACTTTCAATGGTTGCAAACCAGTTGGAAAAGGTGGAGGAGAAATTCCAAATAACTCAGCACCAGTTTTAGAAGGAGTTGAAGATAAAACTATAGAGTTAAATTCAAACTTTGATAAAATGGCAGGAGTTGAGGCAACTGACAAAGAAGATGGGGATTTAACAAAAGAAATAAAAGTAACAGGTGATGTTGATACAACAAAAACTGGAACTTATAATTTAACTTATGAAGTAGCAGATAAAGAAGGATTAAAAGCTATTGCAAAAAGAGTTATTACAGTTAAAGAAAATGCTCCAGTAGTTGATGAAAAACCAGTTATTACAGGAGTTAAAAATCAAACTATACAGTTAAACTCAATTTTTGATGAGAAAGCTGGAATTAAGGCAACTGATAAAGAAGATGGGGATTTGACAAAATCAATAAAAATTGATGGAAAAGTTGATACAAGTAAGGCAGGAAATTATATATTAACTTATTCTGTTACAGATTCAAAAGGGCAAACTACTACAGAAAGCTGTGTAATTACTGTTGAAGGTGAAAAACCACCAGTACCAGGTGATACTTATGATGCAAATAAAGTGTATAATGCTGGAGATAAAGTAATTTATAAAGGTAAAGAGTATATAGCTAAGTGGTGGGTTAAAGGCGAAGCTCCAGATAAAAGTTCAGCTTGGGAAGTAACACCAGAAGTTGGAGAAGATGGGGTAGAAGTTTATGTACCAGGTAAGGCATACAATGGTGGAGCAATAGTTTCATATAATGTTGCTAAATACAAAGCTAATTGGTGGACAAATACAGCACCAGGAAGCGATGGATCTTGGTCAAAATTATAGAAAAAAGAAAGAACTTGGTGATTTTCACCAAGTTCTTTTATTATTAATAGCTATTTTGTCTTGAGAATAAAACACTTAATTTTTCAAGAAGCTCAGGAGAATCCATTCTATCCATGAAAACTTCCATAAAGATTAATTTATCAGTATTTTCATCTGCCTTTTTAAATGCATTTATTAAATCATTTTCAGTTTTTACTTTTATACTAATGGTTCTATCACCAGTCATATCAAAAACAGAAATTAGTTTAGAGTAATCCCACATATTTATATCATTATATTTTCTATTAGGACCATGAATCAATCTTTCAACTGTATATCCATCATTATTTATAACTAATATAATAGGATGAAGATTTTCTCTTATCATAGTTGAAACTTCTTGCGCTGTTAATTGGAATGAACCATCACCAACTAAAAGAATATTTCTTCTATTTTTATCAGCTAATTGAGTTCCAAGAAGTGAACCAACAGTGTATCCAATTGAACCCCATAGAGGTTGACCAATAAAAGTACAATCTTTTTTAAGATTTATTTCAGAGGCACCAAAGAATGAAGTTCCTTGTTCTGCAATTAAAATATCATTCTCCCTTAAAGAAGATTCAATTGCTTTAAAAAATCTATTTTGTGTTATTTTTTCATCAGTAGGAATAAAGTTACTTAAAGTTCCAATTGAAGGTGTTGTATTATCTGAGAATTTAACATTTAAATTAGTTAAAGCCTCTAAAACATCTTTCATTAAAATATTACTAAATAAAGCTTCTCCAATTCTAGAATATAGAGGGTGAACCTCTACTAGTATTGTAGACTTATTAACATAACTAAATCCAGCTGTTACAGAATCAGTTAACTTAACTCCAAATAAAAATGCTAAATCACACTCTTTAACTAATGAATTTATATGTTCATTACTTAAAGAACCGTTATATGTTCCAATGAAGTTTTTATGAGTCTCATCAATAACACCTTTCCCCATTGAAAGACATGCTACAGGTAAATTAGACTTTTCTACAAATTTTAAAACAGAATCATTAAGGTTTTCTCTATCAACTTGATAGTCAGCTAAGATCATTTGTTTCTTTGATGTTTTCATTAATTCTGAAACTCTAGCTATGAAGCTATCCAAAATAGCTTTATCACTTTCAATATTATATGTAGTTTTCTCAGAAACAAAGATTTCTTTTTTTGGTAAATCTACAGGCAGTCCGATATAGACAGGTTTTTTATGTAAAGAACATTCTCTTAAAACTCTGTCAATTTCTTCTTTTGCATTTATTTCATTTAAAATAGTTTGGGCTATAGTAACCTCTTTAAACATATCATTGAATCTGTAGAATTCTCCATCACCTAAAGTATGGTGAACAAGCTTTCTGTTTTCAACAACATTACTTGAAGGAATACCAACTATTTTTACAACAGGGACACTTTCAGCATAAGAACCAGCAATACCATTAACAGCGCTTAGCTCACCAACTCCAAAAGTAGTTGTAATAGCAGCCATTCCTTTAAGTCTTCCATATCCATCAGCTGCATAAGAAGCATTAAGTTCATTACAGTTTCCTATCCAATCAACTCCATTAAAATCATCAATTTGATCTAGGAAACTAAGATTATAGTCACCAGGAACACCAAACATATGATCAACCCCATAAGATTTAAGGCTACTTATTAAGTAGTCACCAATAGTTATTTTTTTCATTTGTAACATCTCCTTTTTCAAAATAATATAAAGGTTATATTAAATATATTAGCATTATAAAAGGATTAAGTCTTTGAAAAAGATCATAAATTTAGTATATTAACAAAAAAATAATCATCATGAAACTTTTTCATGATGATTATTTGAATTATTATATTTAAACTGAGAATAAAACTCCTGCTATAGTTCCGGTTAAACAAGTTGCAAGTGCACCACCTAAAAGGGCTTTAAAACCTAATTTAGAAATTAAACTTTTCTTTTCAGGTGCTAGAGAACCAATACCACCAATTTGTATAGCAACTGAACTAATATTAGCAAATCCACATAATGCATAAGTTAATATAAGAATAGTTTTAGGTTGAAGTACTTGATATCCAGAGGCATGAGCAATATTCTTTGAAAGTTCAGAATAAGCAACAAATTCATTTAACATAACTTTTTGTCCAAGTAAGCTACCAGCGGTAGCAACATCTGAACTCGGAATACCCATTACATAAGCAAGAGGTGAGAAAACTTGTCCTAAAATCCATTGAAGGCTAAGCCATGGAGCACCAAATAATCCACCAATTGAACTAACTACATAATTAAATAAAGCAATAAGTGCAACGAAAGCAAGCAACATTGCAGCTACGTTTAAAGCTAGTCCTAAACCTTCACTAGCACCGTTTGCAGCAGCTTCAACTACATTTGAAGATGTATTTTCAATTTTGATACCACTAACATCTTTAGTTTTAGGTTCTTCAGTTTCAGGAACTAAAATTTTAGCTAAAATTAACCCAGCAGGGGCAGCCATAATACTAGCAGCTAAAAGATCCCCAGGATCAACTCCCATAGCGACATATCCAGCCATAACTCCACCGGCAACAGTTGCCATTCCGCCAACCATTATTGCCATAAGTTCTGAACGTGTCATCTCTTTAATAAAAGGTTTTATTAAAAGAGGTGCTTCAGTTTGTCCCAAAAATATGTTTCCAACAGCACTTAGAGTTTCAGCACCAGAAGTACCTAGCAATTTACAGAAAAATTTAGCTATTATTTTTACAATAAATTGCATTATACCTAAGTAGTAAAGTATTCCCATTAAAGCTGAAAAGAAAATAATTGTAGGTAAAACTTGAAGTGCAAAAATTGAACCAATAGTGTTAGTATCCATTAAAGGTCCAAATAAGAATTTAGAACCTTCAGCAGTGAAATCGAGAATTTTAGTAATTCCTTGGCTAATAAATGTAAAGAATTTCTCGCCTATAGGAACTTTTAAAATAAAGAAACCAAAAATAACTTGAAGTCCAAGTCCAGTACAAACAAGACGCCAGTTAATTTTTTTTCTATTTTCTGAAAATAGAACAGCAATCCCGATAATAACAATAATACCGAATACACCAATAAATCTGCTCATTGATATTCTCCTTTGTTGTTTTATTTTAGTTTGTGTGAAGCATTTTATATAAGAATTAAGACTATTATAAGAATTGAATGTACAAGATGTAGAAAATTTATATAAAATATTTCAAATATATTAATTAGATTATAAACTAAAATTGAATAAAATTAAACTAAAATTGAATAATTTTAAACAAAATGTAGAAAAAAGATGAACTTATGTTCATTTTATGAGAAATTTGGATAAATAAGTAAAAAGTGCTTTGAATAATAAAAATTCAAAGCACTTTAAAAAAGATTAAATTATAAGTTTAAAAGTTTTTCACCAACGATAACAACATCTCCAGCACCAACAGTTAAAATCATATCACCATTTTTAGCTACTGATTTTAAATAATCTACTGCTTCATCATGTGAATGAACGTTAGTACATTTAAGACCGGTTTTTCTAATAGCTTCTCCAAGTTCATTAGAAGTAACAAGACCAGTATCTTTTTCACGAGCAGCATAGATATCCATTAAAAGAAGTTCATCTACACCATTAAAAGCTGTTGTAAACTCATCAAAAAGAGTTTTAGTTCTTGTGTAAGTGTGTGGTTGGAATACAAGATAAGTTTTTTTATGAGGAATTTTTTTAGCGGTGTTTATTGTTGCCTTAATTTCAACAGGATGATGAGCGTAGTCATCAATTATTGTAATTCCATTAACTTCTCCTTTATATTCAAATCTTTTATGAGCTCCAACACATTCATGAAGACCCTCGGCAATTTTTGCGTAAGGAATATTAAATATTAATCCTACACAAATTGTTGAAAGGGCATTTAAAATGTTGTGTGTTCCAGGCATATTAAGACTTACTTCAAATAAATCTTCACCATTTCTATTTACAGTAAAGGTAGCGCAACCTTTATTGTTGAAAATGATATTTTTAGGAGTCAAATCAGCATTTTCTAATCCATAGCTTAATGTGTGACATTTTACTTCTTTTAAAATTTCACGCACGTTAGGATCTTCATTATATCCGATTAGATATCCATTTTCAGGAATTAGAGCACCAAATTTTTTAAATGTTTCTACAATATGATCTAAATCTCTGTAATAGTCTAAATGATCTGCATCAATATTTAATATGATACCAACGTAAGGATAGAATTTTAAGAATGATTCCTTATATTCACAAGCTTCTGTAACAAAGTAGTCACTGCTTCCAATTCTGTAATTTCCACCAATTACATCAAGTTCTCCACCAACAAGGATAGTTGGATCAAGTTCACCTTTTAGAGATATGTTAGTTATCATAGAAGTACATGTAGTTTTTCCATGAGTTCCAGCAACTGCAACGTTGTATTTATGTCCTTTCATTATTAAACCTAAGAATTCAGCCCTATCCATTAAATGAATATTTTTTTCTTTAGCTTCAATTATTTCAGGATTATCCTGTGGAATTGCAGCAGTATAAACTACTAAATCTACATTTTGAAGATTTTCTTTTTTATGACCAATGTAAATTTCAGCTCCTTTAGATTCTAAGCTTTCAGTTATTTTTGATTCTTTTGAGTCTGAACCAGAAACTTTAAAACCGTTATTTAAAAGTACAGCAGCAAGACCGCTCATACTAATACCACCAATTCCAATAAAGTGGACTTTTTTTTCTTTATCTTTTATAAAATCAAATGACATTTAATCACCTCTTCTAGTTAATTCATTTATAATTATATACATTTTTTGTGAATTGAACACAATAAAACGAATATTATTTTAAAAAAGTTCTTTAAAATCGATATTTTTTTAAAATAATGCTTAAAAATTCTTAAAAGTGAGTAAAATTTAAAAAATAAGAGAGGAGAACTTGATAAAAAATATGATATAGAATAAAATATGAATATTAAATATAAAAAATATAAAAATAATTCGTATAAATATAAAATAGTGAAGGTGATTTTTTTATGGAGAAATTAAGTAGAAATAGCAGAGTGGTAGCAATTACAAAGATACTAACTGAGAATCCTAATAAGATTATAGGACTTAATAGATTTTCGGAGTTATTAAATGCTGCTAAATCAACTATAAGTGAGGATATTGTTATAGTAAGAGAGATTTTAGGAAAACTTGAAATGGGGCGTGTTGAAACTATTTCAGGAGCATCTGGAGGAATAAAATATGTTCCAAGTGTAGGATTAAGTATGGCAAAAGAGTTTGCGGAAAATTTATGCAGTATTTTAAAAGATGAAAATAGAGTTATTCCAGGAAATAGAATATATATGACAGATCTTATGTATAATCCGGAAATAATAAGTAAGGCAGGAACTATTATTTCAGCATGGTTTGATGATAAAAATGTAGATTATATTATAACTGTTGAAACAAAAGGAATTCCACTTGCATATGAAGTGGCTAGAAACTTAGGTGTTCAATTAGTTATAGCTAGAAGAGATAGTTTAGTAACTGAAGGGCCAACTATGACTATTAATTATGTTTCAGGAACAAGTAAGAGATTACAACAAATGTCTCTTTCTAAAAAAGCAATGAAGAAAGATTCAAGATGTGTATTTATTGATGATTTTATGAAAGGTGGAGGAACAGCACTTGGAATAAAAGATTTATTAAAAGAGTTTGATAGTGAACTTATAGGAATAGGGGTTTTAGTTGATAGCAAAGAGGGAAATAAAAAATTAGTTGATGAGTATATTTCAATTGTAGAACTTCATTCAGTTGAAGAATCAATTATATCAGATATAAGACCTTCAAAAGTTTTTGAATAAACTTGGAATGGGATTTAATGAAAATAGTATTTAAAGATATTATGAGAGGAGATTGCCTTCAAAGTTAGATAGATATAAAATAAAAATAAAGGGGATTTCTCCTTTATTTTTATTTTAGGGGAAAAGTTAATGATTTCAAAGGTTGAAAAGAGATTTTCTATGAAATATAATAAAGTAGATATAAAACTAACTATTTATTAAGTGTTAGTTTATCTCGGAAAAATTGCAAATAGAGGTGGTAAAATGTATAAGTGTGCGTTAATACTAGCAGCAGGTCAAGGAACAAGAATAAAATCAAATATACCAAAGGTTCTACATAAAGTGTGTGGAAAGGAAATGGTTAATCATGTAATTGATAACATGAGAAAAGCTAGTATAGAAGATATCAATGTAATCATTGGAAAAGGCGCAGATCTAGTAAAGAAAGAAACAGAAAGTAGAAATGTTTCATATTCTATGCAGGAAGAACAATTAGGGACAGGGCATGCAGTTAAATGTGCAGTAGATTTTTTAAAAGGAAAGAAAGGAACTGTACTTGTTTTTGCAGGAGATGCTCCATTAACTAAAGAAACCACTATAAATGAATTAATAGAGTACCATGAAGGAAATGGGAATAAAGCAACTTTATTAAGTGCATTAGTAGAAGATCCAACAGGATACGGAAGAATAATAAGAGATGAAAATAATGATGTTTTAAAGATCGTTGAGCATAAAGATTGTAACGAAGAAGAATTAAATGTAAATGAAATGAATGCAGCTATGTATTGTTTTGATATAGAAGCTTTATTAGATGCATTAGATAAAATATCAAATGATAATGTTCAAGGTGAATATTATTTAACAGATGCTATAGAAATAATAAAAGAAAATGGAGATAGAGTTGGAGCTGTAATTACAGATTATGAAGATACAATCGGTGTAAATTCAAGAGCACAACTTGCTGAAGCAGAAGAAATATTAAGAGATAGAATTAATCTTGTGCACTTAACTAATGGTGTAACTTTAATAGATCCAAAATCAACTTATATTGGTGCAGATGTAGTTATAGGGAAAGATACTATACTTTATCCAAATACAATATTAGAAGGAAATACTGTTATAGGTGAAAAATGTACTATATTCCAAAATTCAAGAATTAAAAATAGTACAATAGAGAATAATACAACAGTAGAGTCTTCGGTCATACTAGATAGTAAAATTGGAGAAAATACAAGTGTTGGACCATTTGCATATATTAGACCAGAAAGTACTATAGGAGATGATGTTAAGATTGGAGACTTTGTTGAAGTTAAAAAATCTACTATAGGAAATGGAACTAAAGTTTCGCATTTGACTTATATTGGTGATGCAGAAGTTGGATCAAAATGTAATTTTGGTTGTGGAACAGTTGTAGTAAACTATGATGGAAAAGAAAAGCATAAAACTATTATAGGAGATAATAGTTTTATAGGATGTAATACAAATTTAGTCTCACCAGTAAAGGTTGGTGATAATACTTATATTGCTGCAGGTTCAACTATAACAAATGAAGTTTCAGAAGGTGATTTAGCAGTAGCTAGAGCAAGACAAAGGAATATAAAAGGTTGGGCTTTAAAAAGAGGATTAAAGAAATAAAATAGCCAAATATTAGGAGGTCTGTAAAATGGTAACTCATGGGAATAACATAAAAATATTTACAGGAAACTCACATCCAGAACTAGCAAATGAAATAGCAAGAATGTTAGAAATAGATTTAGGAAAGTCAAAAGTTGGAACATTTAGTGATGGAGAGATATCAGTTGATATAAATGAAACTGTTAGAGGTTCGGATGTATTTCTAGTACAATCAACATCTTCACCAGTAAATAATAATTTAATGGAATTATTAATAATGATTGATGCTTTTAAGAGAGCATCAGCAGGAAGAATAACAGCTGTTATTCCATATTATGGATATGCAAGACAAGATAGAAAGGCTAAATCAAGAGATCCAATTACAGCAAAACTTGTAGCAGATCTTTTAACTACAGCAGGTGCTAATAGAGTATTAACTATGGATTTGCATGCACCTCAAATTCAAGGATATTTTAATATCCCAGTAGATCATTTAGAGGGAGCACCAATCTTAGCTAAATATTTTATTGAAAAAGGAATGGCAGATATGGATGATGTGGTAATTGTATCACCAGATTTAGGAAGTGTTACAAGAGCTAGAAAATTTGCTGATAGACTACATGCTCCAATAGCGATAATAGATAAAAGAAGACCAAAAGCAAATGTATCAGAAATAATGAATATAATTGGTGATATAAAAGGAAAAAAATGTATCCTTTTAGATGATATGATTGATACTGCAGGAACAATAACAAATGCTGCAAATGCATTAAAAGATTTAGGGGCTGAAAATGTATATGCATGTTGTACACATGGTGTATTATCAGGACCAGCTTTTGAAAGAATTGAAAGTTCAGCAATTGAAGAATTAGTTATGTTAGACACAATAAAGCTTCCTAAGGATATGGATACAAATAAATTTAAATCTTTATCAATAGCACCAATTTTTGCAGAAGCAATTAAAAGGATTTATGATGATAAACCTATAAGCAAATTATTTGAAGAATAGAAGATATATAATGAAGAAGCTATTAAAAAGTTTATAATAGCTTCTTTTTTTTCTTATGAATAAGAAAGCAAATTAGGTAAAATAATAAGAATGTAAAAAAACTTTTAAATTTAGATGAAAAATATATTTCAAAAAAGAGGGTTTTTTTATAAAAAAATTATTTCTATCATATAAATACTCGAAAAAAAGATAAAAAATTCAATATAGGTTAATAATTTGTAACTTATTAGAAAAGACTATATTAATAAAGGAAAAAAAGTGATAAATTTATAATTGATAGTTAATAATTTGAATTTATTATTAATAGCAAAAATAAAAAATAGCAAAAATAAAAAAAACATGGAGGTACCAAAATGGATGGTGTATTAGGAAAAGTTCTAATCGTAGACGATGATGAAAATATATGCGAAGTTATAAATATGTACGTTAAGAGTGCAGGATATGATACTAAAGTTGCAAACAATGGTAAAGAAGCAGAGGAAATATTTTTAGAGTATAAGCCTGATATTGTTCTTTTAGACGTTATGATACCTAGCATAGATGGAATTGATGTTTTAAAATGGATAAGAAAAGAAGGAACGACACCAGTAATAATGCTAACTGCTAAAGGTGATACTTTTGATAAAGTTCTAGCTTTAGAGTTAGGAGCAGATGATTACATAGTTAAACCTTTTGAGCCAAAAGAATTATTAGCAAGAGTTAAAGCTGTTATGAGAAGATATACAGCAGATAATACTAATAAAGAAGTTATTCAATATAATGATTTAACAATAGATGCTAATTCATATAGAGTTATATACAAAAATAGTGAAATAAAGATGCCACCTAAAGAATTTGAACTATTATATTACTTAGCTTGTAATAAAAATAGAGTATTCACAAGAGAGCAATTATTATGTGAAGTATGGGGATATGATTATCCAGGAGATTCAAGAACAGTTGATGTTCATGTAAAAAGATTAAGAGAAAAACTTCACTCAGGAGATACATGGCAGATAGAGACTGTTTGGGGGGTAGGTTATAAATTCGAGGTGAAATAATTATGAAGAAAAATAGCTTAGTTTATAAGCTTATCATAACATTTACTTTGATTTTAGCTGCTACTACTATTTTAGTAGCAGGAACCTTATCTATTTGGTTTAAAGGATATTATTTTAACCAGAAAAAAGAGCAGTTTAATAGCCAAAGTGCAATTATAGAAAATGCGGCTGTGACCTACTTAAGTTTGGACAACAGATCAAATTTAGCTACCCTTAGAAATGTAATGGATTTTGTTAGTAAATCAGTAAATGCAGATATATTAATAGCAGATAGAAATGGATATACTTATGCTGTATCTAGCGTAAGCCATGAGGAATATAAATTTACAAATTTAAATATTCCAACAAAAGAAATGGATATATTAAAATCAGGTAAATCTATAGTCTGTAATAATATAAAAGGTGCAACTCAAAATGAGTATGTATACTTAAAGCCGATTTTTAAAGGCGCGTATTTTAGTGGAATCGTTGTAATGATAACTCCTCTAGGTAGTATAAGCGCATCTTTAATGAAAGCAAATGAAGTAATTTGGTTTACAGCAATAATAGGAATAATCATTGGGGCAATAATTGTATACTTTTATGGTAAAAAAATACTTATAAAACCAATTGATAGAATAAATGTTGCAGCAAGAAGACTCGCAAGAGGTGAAGTTAATGAAAAGATTGAAATAACTTCTAATGATGAAATTGGAGAACTTGCAGATTCATTTAATGTTATGGCAGAATCATTAAAAACGGTAGATGAAAATAGAAAAGCATTTATATCAAATGTTTCTCATGAATTAAGGTCACCTATAACATCGATTAAAGGATTTATATCGGGAATTTTAGATGGTATTATTCCAAGAGATAAAGAAGGATATTATCTTAAGATAGTTTATGATGAATCTGATAGGTTATCAAGATTAATAAATGACTTACTAGATATATCGGCTATGGAAACAGGAAAACTTAAGCTAAATATGCAAGAACTTGATATAAGTAGTATGATAAAGCAATGTGTAGCAAAATTTGAAAGTAAGATAAGAGAAAATGGAATAAATGTCGATGTTACATTAGAAATGGCGCATCAATATGTTTATGGAGATAATGATAAAATTATACAAGTTTTAACTAACTTAGTAGATAATGCATTAAAATATGGTTACGAAGATGGTTATGTCAAAATAGATACAAAATCAAAAGGTGATAGAGTCTATGTTAGTATTTATAATGATGGACCAACTCTTACAAAAGAGCAGATAGTTAAAATTTGGGATAGATTTTATAAGGCAGATATATCACGTACTAACAAAGTTAGTACTGGCTTAGGATTACCAATAGTAAGATTAATATTGGCAGAACATGGTGAAGATATTTGGGTTGAAAACTATAAAGATAAAGGTGTTGTATTTACGTTCACTTTAAAGAAAGTATAAATGTTTGGTGATAAAAATGAGTAAAAATAATGAAAAAAGAGAGGGCTCAATTAATATAAAAAATAAGACTCCTCTATTTACAAGAAATAATTTATATATTTTTATAATAATTATTGTAACTGCGATAATTACAGGAGCAATAACAACAAAATATGTAACAGATAAGTTTGATGGCACAATAAAAAATGCAGTAAATTCTGTTGAAAGTAATACTATAACAGAAAATATAATAAAAGAAGTTGGTCCATCATTAGTAACAATAGGTTCATCTCCAGAAAATTTAGAGCAAATAGAAGTGAATGATACTAATGCAACTGGAGTTATAATTAATAAAGATGGATTGATTATAACCGATTATGATCTTATAAGAGGTATGAAGAATATTTATGTAAGGTTACAAGCTAAAGGAATTGAGCCAAAAAAAGCAATATTTTTAGGGTATGACAAGGAAACAGGAATAGCAGTTCTAAAAATAAACGAAAAAAACTTAACACCAATACAATATACAACTAGTTTAAACGCAAAGGCTGGAGATACTGTTTTAGCAATAGGAAATGCAACAAATTCTAATTATGTTGGAATGGTTACTCCGGGAATTCTTACATCTACAAATTACTCAATAACTGTAGATGGTGAAAAGAATAGATTACTTCAAACCAATGCTATAATGAGTTCACAAAATTACGGTGGAGTAATTTGTAATTCAAAAGGTCAAATGATAGGATTTAATAGTGAATATTTAACTAAAAAATATAATTTGAATGGATTATATTTTGCTATAGGAATGGATACTGTTCAAGAGAGTATTCAAAATGTATTAGATAAGACTAACGTTCTAGGAATAGATGGTGCTGAGCTTGAGAATGGAAAAGGATTTTATGTTACTGATGTAAGATCTGGAACTCCAGCTAGTAAAGCAGGAATTGGAACAACTGATATAATTGAATCTATTAATGGTAATAAAATAGAAGATTTAAATGACTTTTATAATGAGGTAAAATCATTTAAAGAAGGAGCTACCATAAAACTACAAGTTTTAAAAGATGGAAACTCAAGAGAAATAAATATAACTATTTAAGATAAAGGGACTTTTTTTAAAAGTCTCTTTATTATTGTTAAAAATTAGTATAAGATTATAGAGGGATTTGAATTAAAGTAGAATTACATAGGAAAAAAATAAGGAGATTTTAATATGTTTTTAATTGTTGGATTAGGAAATATAGGTAAAGAATATAATAATACTAGACACAATATAGGATTTGATGCAATAGATGCTATTGCAGATATGTATAATATTAGTATAAACAGGAAAAAATTCAAAGGTGAGTATGGAGAAGGAATTATAGGGGGAGAAAAAACTATAATAATAAAACCATCAACATTTATGAATTTAAGTGGAGAATGTTTAAGAGAAGTAATGGACTTTTATAAACTAAGTAATGAAGATGTTTTAGTTATTTATGATGATATAAGTCTTGATGTAGGAAAAATAAGAATTAGAGAAAAAGGAAGTGCAGGAGGACATAATGGTATAAAAAGTATAATAAGCCATTTAGGAACAGATGTATTTCCAAGAATAAAAATAGGAGTAGGTGCACCAAAAGATGATTTGATAAAGTATGTTTTAGGTAATTTTTCAAAAGAAGAAAGAAAAGTTTTAAACGAAACATTAGAAGCAGTAGCAAAAGCATCAGAAGTATTAATAAAAGAAGATGCTAAAATAGCAATGAATGAATTTAATGGGTTTAAACCAGAAGAAATAGTATAGAGGTGATATAAAGATGAGATTAAGAGGGCTTATGGAACCCTTAATGTCTAGCAATGAATTTTTAAGTATATTAGAAAATATTAAAGAAAAAAAATTTCCACAAGCAATTTATGGTTTATCAGACTCAGGAAAAAGCTATTTTATAAATAGTTTATATGAAGAGGAAGATAAGCCTTTAGTTGTCGTTGCACATAGTGATATAGAAGCTAAGAATATATATGAAGATTTAAGTTTTTATAATTTAGATGTATATTATTTTCCAGTGAAAGAAGTTGTTTTTTATAATATTGATGCGATATCTGGAGATTTAAGATGGGCAAGACTTAAGGTAATAAAAGAAGTATTAAATAAAAAGAAAAAGATAATAGTAACTTCAATAGAAGCTTTCGCAGCAAACTATACTCCAAGAAGCTATTATAAAAGCCATACAATAAAATTAAAAGTATCAGAAGAAGTTGATTTTAAAGTTATTAGTAAAACTTTAGTTGAGGCTGGGTATGAAAGAGTTGAAATGGTTGAAGGTAAAGGAGAATTTGCTTTAAGAGGTGGAATACTTGATGTATTCCCTATAACGGAAGAATATCCTTATAGAATAGAGTTATTTGGAGATGAAGTAGATTCTATTAGAAGGTTTAATGTTGATTCTCAAAGAAGTATAGATAAAGTGAAGAAGGTAGAAATTTTTCCAGCTAAAGAAGTTATAGTAGATGATGAAATTATAAAAGAAGCTAGTGAAAAAATAAGAGAAGAGTTAAAGCAAGGGGTAGAAAAAATAAAAGATTTAGATATTAAATCTAAATTGTCTCAAACTATGAATAGTAATTTAGAAAGTCTAGAAAATACTATGAGTTTTGAAACTATAGATTCGTACCTACCATTCTTTTACTCGAAGCTTGAAACCTTTTTTGATTATATAGGAAGTAGTCTTATAGTATTAGATGATACAGAAAGATGTCTAGGTAAGCTTGAATCAATGTATATAGAGTTTAGAGAAAGCTTTACTATGTTCTTAGAAAAAGGAAATATACTCCCATCTCATGCAAAATTATTATTAAATGAGGGAAAAGTAATAGACACTTTAGAGGAGAGAAATATAGTAACTATAGATATATTTCCTAAAGTAAGAGAGTTCTTAAAACCACATTCGTTAATGAATTTAAAACAAATAACATTACATCGCTATCAGGGACAGTTAGATTTATTAATAGAAGATATAAGAGCTAAAAAAGAAGCTGGTTATAAGACGTTGATTTTATCAGGAACTAGAACTAGAGGAGAGAGGTTAGTTTCAGTTTTAAGAGATAGAGAGATAGAAAGTGTCTATAAGGACGATGTAGATCAAATTCAGTTTGGAGAAGTTGTTATAACTTTTGGAAATTTATCAAATGGTTTTGATTACCCAGAACAAAAGATATGTGTTATATCTGATAAAGATGTTTTTGGAGAAGCAAAAAGAAAATCAAAGAAGAAAACCAAAAATAAAAAAGGTGTATCTAAGATAACATCATTTACAGAACTTAAAATTGGAGATTTTGTTGTACATGTAAACCATGGAATAGGGGTTTATAAAGGAATAAAGCAAATTGATGTAAATGGAATCAAGAGAGATTATTTAGATATTGTATATCAAAAGGGAGATAAATTATATATTCCTGTTGATCAACTTGATTTAATTCAAAAATATATTGGTGGTGAAGGAAACACACCTAAAGTAAATAAGCTTGGTGGAGCAGAATGGCAAAAAGCTAAATTAAAGGCTAAAAAATCAATAGATGATATAGCACAAGATTTAGTTAAACTTTACGCGGAGAGGTCAGCAATAAAAGGACATAAATTTAGTAAAGATACTGAATGGCAAAAGCAATTTGAGGATGAATTTCCTTATGAAGAAACACCAGATCAACTTACATCTTTAGTAGAAATAAAAGAAGATATGGAATCAGTAAAGGTTATGGATAGACTTTTATGTGGAGATGTTGGATATGGAAAAACAGAAGTAGCTATAAGAGCAGCATTTAAAGCTATTATGGATAATAAACAAGTAGCATTCTTAGTACCAACGACTATTTTAGCAGAGCAACATTATAAGAATTTATTAAAAAGATTTTCAGATTTTCCGGTGAAAATTGATATGATTAGTAGGTTTAGAACTGCAAAACAACAAAAGTTAACGATGCAAGCAGCTAAAGAAGGAAACTTAGATATTTTAATAGGAACACATAAATTAGTCACTAAAGATATTCAATTTAAAGATTTGGGACTTCTTATAGTGGATGAAGAGCAAAGATTTGGAGTTAAGCAAAAAGAGAAAATAAAAGGTTTAAAGAAGAATGTAGATGTACTTACATTAAGTGCAACACCAATTCCAAGAACTCTTCATATGTCGCTTACAGGTGCTAGAGATATATCTGTTATTGAAACACCTCCAGAAGAAAGGTATCCAATTCAAACTTATGTTGTAGAACAAAATGATCAGCTTGTGAGAGATGCTATTATAAGAGAAATGAATAGAGGAGGGCAAGTATTTTTTGTTTACAATAGAGTTGAGAATATTGAAAAGATAGCAGCCTATATAAAAGAACTTGTTCCAGAAGCTAATGTAAGTTTTGCACATGGAAGAATGACGGAAAGACAACTTGAGAATGAAATGGTTAGATTCATGGATAAGGAGTTTGATGTTCTTGTATGTACAACTATTATAGAGACAGGAATTGATATGCCAAATGTTAATACAATAATAGTTTGGGATTCAGATAAGATGGGATTATCACAACTTTACCAATTAAGGGGAAGAGTAGGTAGAAGTAATAAAATAGCCTATGCATATCTTTTATATACTAAGGATAGAGTATTAACTGAAATTGCAGAGAAAAGATTAAAAGCATTGAAAGATTTTACAGAACTTGGGTCAGGATTTAAAATTGCAATGAGAGATTTAGAAATTAGAGGTGCTGGTAATATGATGGGTTCATCACAACATGGTCATATGGCTAGTATAGGATATGATTTATATTGTAGAATGCTTGAAGATACAATAAAATTAATTAAAGGTGAAATATCAAAAGAGCCAGTAGAAACAACAGTTGATTTAAAAGTTAATGCATTTATACCAAGTAGATATATTGAAGATGAAAATTTAAAAATAGAAGTATATAAAAAGATTGCATCTATAGAAAATAAAGATGACTATATGGAAATAAAAGATGAACTTGAAGACAGATATTCTGGTATTCCAGAAAGTGTTTATAATTTAATGGATATAGCTTATATAAAAAGTAAAGCTAAATCTTTAGGTATTGAAGAAATAAAAGAAACACCTAAAGGAATAATCTTTAGATTTACTGCAAATGATAAGGATTATATAAAAGTGTTTGATGCAGTAACAGATAGATATAAGAAGAAATTTATACTAAAATTTGGTGAAAATCCAGAGTTGATATTTAGGCAAACATCTGTAAAGAAAGAAGAGATATTAGCATTTTTTAAAGAAATGCTTCAAAATATTATAAAAGTCATAAATATGTAAATTTCCATAATTGAATTAAGTGTATAATATTGATATACTAAGAAGAACGTTAAAATAAGGAAAATTTTCAGTAAAGTGAGGTAATGACGTGGGTAAAGTTAAAAGTTTAATAGCGATAGGGATAGTTGCAGTTGTAGCTGTATCTATTGTGGGCTGTAAAATGATACAAAAGACGCCAGAAGCTATACAAAAAGAAGTTTTAGCTAAGGTTGGGGATTATAAAATAACAAGAGGGGATTTAGATAAAGCAATGGCACCAACACTTGCAATGGTTAAAAAGCAATATGGTGATAATTTTATGCAAAATCCACAAGTTAAACAGGAGTATGTTCAAGCAGAAGAACAAACATTAAATCTTTTAGTAGATCAACAAATAGTTCTTCAAGAAGCACCAAAATTAAAAACAGAGCCAAGTGCAGAAGATTTAACTAAGCAAGTAAACACTCAGATTCAAGATATGATTAAAGAATTTGGCGGTCAAGATGCTTTTAATAATGCATTAAAACAAGAGAATACAACTCAAGCAGAACTTGAAACACAAATAAAAAATAATATAATTATTCAAGATACATTACAAAAAGCTGTATATAGCACAGTTAAAGTGACTCCAGAACAAGCACAACAGTACTATAATAACAATAAAATGTTATATACTACTAAAGATTCAGGAGCAGATGTTTCACATATTTTAGTTAAGACTAAAGATGAAGCAGATAAAATTGAAGCAGAACTTAAGAAAGATAATGGCAAGAACTTTGCAGAACTTGCAAAACAAGATAGTATAGATCCAGGTTCAAAAGATAAAGGTGGAAGTTTAGGATGGGTTCCATATGACTCACAACAATTAGTTCCACAATTTATGGCAGGAATGAGAACATTGACTAAAGATGGTCAAATTTCAGCACCAGTTCAAAGTCAATATGGATGGCACATAATACAAGTTGAAAATGTTAAATTAGCGTTCCAACCATTTAAAGATGTTGAAAAAACAATAACTGAAACATTGACAAAACAAGAACAACAAACTAAATTACAAAGTGATTTAGCTACTTGGAAAAAAGATCTTAATGTTAAAATTTATACAGATAAACTAACTAAAAATAATTAATATTTTTTAAAATAAAAAGCACTAGGATGCATATTCCTAGTGCTTTTTGCTTTTGTTGAATAGATTTTATGGTTAAATATATGCTAATAAAAGTTCATATATGCAAGAAAATGAAGTTGTATATATTAAATATACAAAAAATAAATAAATTTGTAAAAATAAAATATAAATAATGGTTATATGGGTATAAAATTTCTGTCTAGTCAAATAATAATAGTGTGAGATAGAATAAAAGAAAGTTTTTTAAAATAAAACTTTAAGGAGGGTTTAGTATAAATTATGAAAGCAACAGGAATAGTAAGAAGAATTGATGATTTAGGTAGGGTAGTTATACCGAAAGAAATAAGAAGAACATTGAGAATCAGAGAAGGAGATCCTTTAGAAATTTTTACAGATAGAGAAGGTGGAGTTATTTTAAAAAAATATTCTCCAATAGGGGAATTAACAGATTTCTCTAAGGAGTATGTAGAAAGTCTTCAAAATACAGTAGGGAATATTGTTATTATTGCAGATAAAGATGCATTTATATCTTCAGCAGGAACAAATAAAAAAGATTATGTTGATAGAAAAGTAAGCTCAGAACTTGAAGAAGTGATGGAAGGGAGAAAAATTGTACATTTAACTGGTGATAAAGTTATTCCACTACATAATGATGAAAATCATAAAGAAATAAAAGCAGAAGTAGTAGCACCAATAATTGCAGAAGGTGATGCTATTGGAGCTGTAGTGATAATGTCAAAAACAGATAGTAAACTTACAGATGTTGAAATGAAATTAGCAGAAGCTGCAGCTTTATTTTTAGGAAAGCAAATGGAATAATAATAATACATAATTAAAAAATAGTAATAATACCTCTAAACTTTAAATAAAATTAGTAAGAAAGTAAAAAGTTTGGGGGTATTTTATGAGGAAACAATCTCTAATAAAAGGGAGTATAGTTTTAGGTGTAGCAGGAATATTAGCGAAATTTTTAGGGTTGTTTTTTAGATGGCCGTTAATAATGTTAATAGGAGATGAAGGAATAGGATTTTATCAAATGTCATACCCATTATTAATGTTTTTTGTGGCAATAACATCAGGAATTCCAGTAGCAATATCTAAAATAGTCTCTGAAAATAATGCAATGGGAGACATAGAAGGAAGTTTTAAATGTGTTAAATCAGCAACATATTTAATGTTAGCATTAGGACTTATAACAACGGGAATATTATTTATATTTGCAAAGCCTATCATAATTATTTTAAAGTGGGATATGAAATCATACTACTCATTAGTAGCAATATCATTTGCACCATTAGTACTATCGATTATGACAATATATAGAGGATTTTTTCAAGGCCTTCAAAATATGAGTCCATCAGCAATATCACAAGTTTTAGAGCAGGTAGGAAGAGTAGTAATTGGAATTGGACTAGCTGTATTTTTATTGCCACTTGGAATTGAATATGCAGCAGGAGGAGCAGCTTTTGGAGCAGCAGCAGGAGGGATTATTGCGGGAGGATACTTATATTTTAAGTACAGAAAAATTAAAAAAGAATTTAAAATTAAGAAGGTAGTAACTAACCATGGAGTAACAGATAAAATATTAAAAATAGCAGCACCAATATCACTTGCAATGACTGTGAGTGCAGTAATGACATTAATAGATTCTATCCTTATTCCACAAAGATTATTACAAGCGGGGATAGAACGTAGCCAAGCTACTATTTTATATGCACAAATGACAGGAAAAGCAGCGGTAATAGTTAATATACCAATGACTTTGTCAATAGCGTTATGTGCTTCATTAGTGCCTATAATAGCAGAAAGCTATGTATTAAGAAAGAAGGGAGATGTAAATAATAAGGTAGAGATGGCTATGAAAATATCAGGTGTAATTGCAATTCCTTGTATGGTAGGAATATTTATATTAGCAGAACCTATTATGAAGTTGGTTTTTCAAGGTCATTATGGAGGGGTTGAAATATTAAAATATATGGGAATTACAATACCATTTATTATAATAACTCAAACAACTACATCTATTTTGCAGGGAGTAGGTAAATATGTAGTTCCAATAATAACATTAGCAGTAGGATGTACAGTGAAATTTATAATAACAAGTATCTTAGTGCCTAATCCACAATTTAATATTTATGGAGCAATAATAGCTAGTATAATTGCATATATGACCGTAGCTATTTTAAATATAATTTGCTTAAAAGTAACTATGAAAGTTAAGATAAATAGTTATAATAATTTTGTGAAACCTTTATATGGGGCAATAGGTATGGGAGTTGTGGTATTTTTATCTTATAAATTTTTAATTCTTAGAATAGGAAGTAACGGTATATCTTGCTTAGTATCTATATTTTTAGGTATTATAGTATATATAACTTTGATTATGGTGATGAAAGTATTTAAGATTTATGAAATAGTTGATAGAATACCTAAATTTAAAAAATAAAAAGGAGCAATATTATGATTAAGATAATTGGATTAGGTCCAGGAGCGAAAGAGGCACTAACAATGGGAGCATTAATGCTTTTAGAAGAAAGCAATCAAATATATTTTAGAACAGAAATACATCCTACTGTAGATTTTATAAAGGAAAAAAATATAAAATTTAAAACGTATGATGAATACTATAATAAATATGATAGCTTTGATGATGTATATATGAATATTGCAGAGGATTTAATAAAAAAATATGATGAAGTAAATGAAGATATTGTATATGCAGTGCCAGGACATCCGTTAGTTGCAGAAAAATCTGTGTCTAATCTTATGAACCTTTGTGACGAAAAAGGAATAGAGTATGAAATATTACCAGCAGTTAGCTTTATAGATGCTATGATGGATAGATTAAAAATAGATCCTATAGAAGGATTAAAAATTATAGATGCTTTTGATATAGGAAATCAAATATTAGATAAAAGAATAGGAACTATAATAACACAAGTATATAATCCTTTTATAGCATCTGAAGTAAAATTAAAATTATTAGAATCATATAATGATGAAACAGAAATAATTTATGTGAGAGCAGCTGGAATAAAGGGATTAGAGAGCATTAGAAGAATTCCTTTATATGAATTAGATATGCAAGAAGATATTGATTATTTAACATCAATATATATGCCTAGGGATGAAGAAAATAAAAAAGATATATATGATTTAATTCAAATTGTAGATATATTAAGAGGAGATAACGGGTGTGCTTGGGATAGAGAACAAACTCATAAAAGTCTTAGAAATGCAATTATAGAAGAGAGTTATGAAGTAGCTGATGCAATTGATAAAGAAGATGATGATGCACTTATAGAAGAACTTGGTGATATATTATTACATGTTGTATTCCATGCAGCAATTGGAAAAGAAGATTGTTACTTTGATTTGGGTGATATAATAGGTGGAATATGTGAAAAGATGATATATAGACATCCACATGTATTCAAAGAGGGTGATGAGATATCTTCAAAAGAAGTAGAAAATAATTGGGAAGAATTAAAGAAGAAAGAAAAAGGATTTGATACAGTAGCAGAAGAGGTCTTAGCCATAGCAAAAGCCCTTCCAGCAGTGGAGAGGGCAGAGAAGGTACAGGTTAAAACATCTAAGGCGGGATTTGACTGGAAAGAAGAATTTATAAAAGGTGCCTCAGCTAAGGTAATAGAAGAATTAAATGAAGTTTTAGATGTATATAAAACAGATGATGAGGATAGAATAAAAGAGGAAGTAGGAGATTTATTCTTTGCATGCGTTAATATAAGTAGATTTTTAAATGTTAATGGTGAAGAATCATTAAATTTAGCTACAGATAAATTTATAAAAAGATTTAAAAAAGTAGAAGAAGCTTCATTAAAAAGTGGGAAAAATATGAAAGAAATGTCTACAGAAGAGCTAGATAAGCTTTGGAATGAAGCTAAAAAAATGTAAATTCTTTTATAAGAAAAGGAATTTAAAGTTTTGTGGAGAATATAATACTTTGTTGAAACTATACTGAAAAACTAAGGTATGTTAGATAATTTTTTGTAAAACTATTGAATAATTTATTCAATCGGTGTAGACTAGATGAAAAAGTAATAATATAATAAGAGAAGTAAGTATAGTACATATTTAAGAATTAACAAGTACTATAAGTAAATAACTTGTTATTTAAGGAGGATGTAATTGTGAATAAAGCAGAATTAATCACTAGTATGGCTGATAAGTCTAAATTAACTAAGAAGGATGCAGAATTAGCATTAAAAGCATTCATTGAAAGCGTTGAAGAAGCATTAGAAAATGGTGAAAGAGTTCAATTAGTTGGATTCGGAACTTTCGAAACTAGAGAAAGAGCAGCTAGAGAAGGAAGAAACCCAAGAACTAAAGAAACTATAAAAATTCCAGCTTCAACTGTTCCAGTTTTCAAAGCAGGAAAAGAATTTAAAGAAAAAGTTAATAAGTAATTATTTTAAATATAAATACTTAATAAAGCCCGGGGGAACTCGGGTTTTTTCTTGTAAGGAGGAATAAAAATGAGATTAGATAAATATTTAAAAGTATCAAGAATAATAAAAAGAAGAACAGTAGCTAAAGAGGCTTGTGAAAGTGAAAGAGTTATAATAAATGGAAAAATAGCAAAGTCATCAACAACTGTAAAAGAAGGGGATATAATAGAAATTGCATTTGCAAGTAGAAGCATAAAAGCAGAAATAATTAATATCGCTGAACACGTAAGAAAAGAAGATGCAAAAGAAATGTATAAAATAATAGAATAATAAAAAGAAAAAGTGTAAATAATTTAAGTACAAAATTAGAGAATAAAAAGAATAAGGAATGGATAATTGTCATATATTCATAAAGAGAAAAACTATATAAGGGGCAGATGTTATGAATAAAGACAATAATTCTATTAAGTTACAAAGTAAAATAGAGTTAGAAAACAGAAGGAAAATGACATTAACAGGTGTTAATGAAGTTTTAAGTTTCAATGAAGAAAAAATAATCTTAAATACTGTTTTAGGAAAAATGAGTATTAAAGGGCAAGGATTAAAAGTAAATAGACTAGATGTGAAAAATGGAGATGTTATTGTAGAAGGATATGTAAGTAGTATGATCTATACAAATAACAAAAATACTAAAAGAAAATTTATTAATATTTTGCGAAGAAAGAAGGTGTAGACTATGCCTTTAAGTATTGAAATGCAAATTAATATGGTTTTATATAGTATAGCAGCAGGGGTTATTTTAGGTGGTTTATTTGATATTTATAGAATAATACGGGGAAAAAGTGTAGTAAGAGTAATAGCAATGATAGAAGATATATTATTTTGGATATTAAGTGCAATAGCAGTATTTACATTTTTATTGTATAATAATTATGCGTTTTTAGGTCCATATGTATATATCTTTATAGTAGCTGGATTAGTTATATACTTAAAACTGTTAAGTAAGTTTGTTTATAAGGCAGAAGTAGTATTTTTAGATGGTGCATGGAGAATAATTAGAATAGGATATAAAAATACAACATATTCTATAAGGCTAATGAACTCTAAAATGCGAGGAAAGAAATGAATATGTAAAAAAAAGGCTTGAATAAACTTATACTAATGTTTAAAATGTAAATATGAGAATAATATAATAGGGGTATTGTGGATGAGAAAAAGGGTGAAATTCAAAAATCTAGCTTTTTTTGTTTTGGGTGGTATTTTTATTTTTAGTTTTATTGATCAGGAAATTAAGATGAAAAAAATTGAAAAAGAAATATTAATGAAAAAGGATGAATTAAAAGACTTGAAAAAACAAAATAAAGTACTTGAAGAAAAGATGAAGACAGTAAATACAGATGAATATATTGAGACCTTAGCTAGAGAAAGACTTGACATGGTTAAACCAGGTGAAGAAATCATAAAAGATAAATAAAAAGGTGACTCAAATTCAAACAATTAGGTTATTATTATTAATAACATAGATATTTATTCAAATTAAGGAGGAATCTTTTAAAGATGAGCTTAGCGGCAGGAAACATATTAGACGGTAAAGTGGTTAATATCACAAATTTTGGAGCTTTTGTAGAACTCGAAGGTGGAAAAACAGGTTTAGTCCACATTTCAGAAGTGGCAGATTCTTTTGTAAAGGATATAAACGAGCATTTAAAAGAAGGAGATAAAGTTAAGGTTAAAGTTATCTCAATAGAAGAAAATGGGAAAATAAGTCTTTCAATTAAGCAGGGAACACCAAAACCAAAAAAGAGTGTTAAACCAGTAGATGTTGAATGGAAAGCTGAAAAGAAAAAATCAACAGGAAATTTTGAAGATCAAATGTCGAAATTTCTAAAAGATAGCGAAGAGAGAATGGTTGATGTAAAAAAACATCAAGAATTCAGAAGTAAAAATAGTAAGAAAAACTATTAATTCGTTAGTAAATAAAAATAAGTTTATATAAATTTATGTGATTAAAAACCCCTTAAGCTTAGTGCTTAAGGGGTTTTTGACTGGTATAAATAAAAAAGAATTTTTTTTTAAGAAAAAGTGTTGACATAAACATAGGTGTAATATATAATAAATCTTGTCGTCAGGGACAAAACAAATTTCAAGCCGAAGTGGCGGAACTGGCAGACGCACAGGACTTAAAATCCTGCGGTGGTTAAACACCGTACCGGTTCGATTCCGGTCTTCGGCACCAAATTT
>NZ_JBOGCC010000125.1:0-1662 GCF_051656525.1 Clostridium sp.
CTATGTTTTATTCTATTAAAAGTTCCCCTACTACCTAAAAGAAATCCTACTATTTCCTCTTCAAATGTAGCTACTAAAAGTAAATTTTCATCTATAACACTTTTTTCAATAATTCCTTCAATTTCTTTAACACTTATAGTTCTTTCTCCTTCTTCAAACATCATAAATTTGGTTTCTCTATCTAAATTTATAAGCATATTTAAATAATTTTCTGCATCCTCTATTTTTGCTTTTCTAATTTCTACTCTTCTCATTATTCTCCCCCATTAAATTCTCTTGTTTTTTCTGAATTATTAAATATCATAATTCCTTGAACATAATCACTCGTTACATTATTCCCCTTTTTTTCCTTGAATAGATATTCTTCATTTTTAAAAGGACTCTTTTCTCCAATTAAATTAATAAATCTATCTTCCTTATATTTCTTCATAAAGGAATAATCAATAAACTCTTTTCTTGGTGTGTATTCATCTTTATTTTGATAAACACCTAAAATTGAATATACCTTTCCTTTAACTGGTGATTCTTCATTATTTAAAAGAATTCCAAATCTTTCATCTTCCTCTGTTCCATAATTACTTTTCAAATAATCACTATAGATATGCTCACTTCCAAACTGACCAAAAAATTTCTCATCTTTCTTCAAATTATATATAAATGAAAAATTTCTCATCATTACTTTGTCTCTCATATCTTTTCCTGTTTCTATTGGATATAAGCTTTTTATAGAATTTTCAAAATAGATATAATTTTCTCTAAAATACTCTTTAACCTCTTCTTTATGATTTTCATATATAACTTTTAAATATATATCTGCATCTTTTTCTCCTTCTAAAGTTTTATTAATAGCATTTTCAAGGTTTATAGGTATCTTTTTATTTTTATCTATTAATGTACTTATACCTTTTATAGCAGTTCTTTTCTGATGTTCAATATCTAAACCATATATATTTATTTTTTCATTTTCTTCTAATTCACTATTGTACTTATATAACCATTTATAAAATTCATATTCTTCTTCGCTATAGGCCATTGCTCCCTTTAGTTCATTCATATAAAAATTCAAATCTTCTTCATTTCCCCTTTGAATATATCTATTTAATAATAAACCACTACAATATCCTATTTCTACAATTATGTTTTTCACATTTGCATTTTTATTTAAATAAGAAAACAATTCTTTTTTAAAGCTATAACTTTTTTTCATTGCATGTGTTTCACCTGATAAAAACACTTTATAATTATCCACTTCAATTTTTTCTATTCCCGTATTATTCTTGATATAATTTTCTACCTCTCTCCTATTCACGTAAAAGCTTATACTTACGATAAAAAATATAACTCCTACTATCACTATAACACTATACTTTCTTCCTCTCATACTAACCCCCATTACACAACCTTCTATAAATTATAACCTTTTTATCTATTTTTTACCATATATGCTTGAGGATAATAAAAAAACTCCAAGAATTCAAAATTCCTGAAGTTTTCTATATAATATTTCTAAATTAAAAATGCTACATATAATGGTACTGATTTTATTCCATTTTCAAATCCAAAATTCTTTCCTGATATTCTTATTGCATATTTAGGATTATATTTTTTTATATATTGATTTAAGCTTTTAGCTCTAACATGTTCTGCTGCTTTTACTTCTAT
>NZ_JBOGCC010000126.1:0-2106 GCF_051656525.1 Clostridium sp.
GAAAATGGTTTATTTTTATAAGATTTAAGAACCATATTATTTTCTAAACTATAATCTAAAACTAATCCTCTTTTATGTCTGTCTTCTGGTATATATGCTATTCCTTTATCAATTCTTTCTCTTATAGATAATGTCTCAATATTGTTTCCTAAAAACTCAATATTGCCTGAAACAATATTTTTCATTCCTGTAATGGCTTCAACTAATTCAACCTGTCCATTCCCTTCCACTCCTGCTAGCCCTAGAATTTCTCCACCTCTAACTTCTAATGAAAAATCTTTAAGTCCAAGTACGCCTTTTTTTCTATTTACAGATAAATTATTTACTTTTAATACAATCTCCTTTGGATTTGCATCTTTCTTTTCTACTTTAAATGATACTTCTCTTCCTACCATCATTTTAGCCATATCAGCTTCAGTAGTATCTTTAACATCTACAGTTCCTATATATTTTCCTCTTCTTATAACTGTACATCTATTAGCAATTTCCTTTATTTCTTTTAACTTATGTGTAATTATAATTACTGATTTTCCTTCTTTTATTAAATCTCTAATTATATTCATTAACTCTTTTATTTCTTGTGGTGTTAATACTGCTGTTGGCTCATCTAATATAAGCACGTTTGCATTTCTATAAAGCATCTTTAATATTTCTACTCTTTGTTGCATTCCTACTGAAATATCTTCAATTTTTGCATGTGGATCTATATTTAAGTTATATTTTTCTGATAATTCTTTTATCTTTTTTACTGCACTTTCTTTATCTACTATAAAACCAAACTTTTTAGGCTCAAGTCCTAATATAATATTTTCTGTAACAGTAAAGTTTTCAACAAGCTTGAAGTGCTGATGAACCATTCCAATTCCATATTCATTAGCTTTATTAGGCCCTGTTATTTTCACTTCTTTTCCATCTATCTTTATTTGCCCTCTATCAGGCTGATATAATCCAAATAAAACACTCATTAAAGTTGATTTTCCTGCTCCATTTTCTCCTAAAAGTGCATGAACTTCACCTTTTTTTAAAGTTAAAGTTATATTGTCATTTGCTACTATTCCTGAAAATTCTTTACGGATATTTAGCATTTCAACTACATACGCCATTTTCTTTTCCTCCTAGAAACCTCTTTATATTTAAAAAGAGAGAATCTCAAGATTTAAAAACCTTATTTTTGAGAATCTCTCCTATCTTATAAAAACTAAGCTATTAAGTCACCTTTTTCAGCTGAAACTTTTATTTTTCCATCTTTCATCTTCTCTGTTACTTCTTTAACTTTTGCTAATGTATCTTCTGAAAGATTTGGATTCTTTTCTGGAATTCCTACACCATCATTGTTAATATCATAAACTAAAGTTTGTCCGCCGGGGAATTTACTATCTTGTTCAGCTTTTATCATATCAAATGCTGATTTTCCAATCTTCTTAGTAGCTGAAGTAAGAATAACTGACTTTTCACCTTCATATACACCTTCTGCAAATTGGTCAACATCAACCCCTACAATCCAAGCCTCTTTTCCTTTGCTGGCTCTTCCTTTAGCTTCAGTTATAGAACCAACTCCAACTTTACCAGCTGAAACGAATATAGCTTTAACTCCTCTATCATACATAGTTGCTGCTAATTGTTGTCCTACTGCAACATCTTCAAATGAATTTGCATATTTAACATTTTCTTTCTTTATAGTAGTTTTTGTTCCGTATGTTTCATTAGCATACTTAACACCTTGTTGGAATCCCCAGTTAAACTTTTGTACTGGTGGAATTTCTAATCCCCCAATAAATCCCAGGTCACCTTCTTTAATTTGAAGTGCTGTTGCAACTCCTGCTAAAAATCCTGATTGCTCTTCAGCATAAAATATAGATACTGTATTATCAGCAACTTTTCCTTCTTTTGATTCATTAGTTTCTTTTGGAACTCCATCAAGCAATACAAATTTAGCATCTTTATATTTCTCTTGTGCTTCATAAATCGCTGTTTCAAATTTATATCCTGGTGTTACAATAAATTTGTTTCCAGCGTCATATATGTTTCCAATTTCTTTTATATAGTCTGCATGTGTTTGTCCTGATGGTTTTAAATATTGATTTTCAATTCCTAAATCCTTCTTAG
>NZ_JBOGCC010000127.1:0-51342 GCF_051656525.1 Clostridium sp.
AAGAAATTTACTCATATGTTTAGAAAAGGAATAGAATAATGCTTTGTATTATAAGTGTAACTAAAAAAGGTGATAATATAGCAAAATCATTAGCTAAAGAATTTAATGGAGATTTAGTTTTAAAATCAGAAATGGAAAGCTTTAAACTTGGAGAAGAGGCAAAAAAAGCTTTTGAATATTATGAAAGAATAGTTTTTGTTTCTTCTACAGGAATCGCAGTTAGAGCTATAAATGGTCTTATGGAAAGTAAGGATAAGGATCCATGCGTAATTGTAGTAGATGTTTGTAATACTTTTACAATAAGTCTTCTTTCAGGTCATCTCGGTGGTGGAAATTATTTAACATCTAAAATTGCTAGATTTTTAAATAATACTCCTGTTATAACTACAGCTACAGATAATATGGGAAAAGATGCACCAGATATAGTAGCTTTAGAAAATAATTTAACTATAGACTCTTTAAAAAAAGCTAAAATATTTGCAAGTCGTCTTGTAAATGAGGAAGAAGTTTATTTTTATGATGAAAAAGAAAAAATAAATCTTCCTAAAGGATATATAGAAACTAAAGAAATAAAGCCTTGGACATTAGCTGTAACTAACAAAAATATAAATAGAAGTGATGTGTTATGTCTTATAAGAAAAAACATTATATTAGGAATAGGTTGCAAGCGAAATACAGAACCAGAAAAGCTAAAAAAAATAGTTTTAGATAGATTAGAAAGCTTAAATATAAATCCACTAAGTATAAAAATTATCTCTTCAATAGATTTAAAAAAAGATGAAGAAGCTATTTTAAATTTAGGAAAAACTCTTAATGCAGAATTAAAATTTTTCACAAAAGAAGAAATAAGTATCTATCATAATAAATATGATGGAAGTGATTTTGTAGAAAAAATTACAGGAGTAAGATGTGTAAGTAGTCCTGTTATTGACCTTTTAAATGGAAAAATTATAAGAGATGTAGAAAAGATTAACGGAATAACTCTTACTATAGGAATAATAAATTAGAAATTTATAAAGCTAAAGGAGAACTAAACATGGGAAAATTATTTGTTATTGGAATAGGTCCAGGTGGACTTGAACATATGACTTTAAAAGCTTTAGAGGCTATAAAAGAATGTGATGTAGTTGTAGGATATACAAAATATATAGATATGATAAAACCTATTATAGACGATAAGGAAATTTTTATGACTGGAATGAGAGGGGAAGAGGCTAGATGTATTGAAGCATTAAAGCTTGCTAAAGATAAAAAGGTTGCTTTAGTAAGTACTGGTGATGCTGGTATTTATGGAATGGCTGGTCTTATATTAGAACTTAAAGAAGAGGAGGATGTGGAAATAATTCCAGGACTTACAGCATCAAGTGCAGCAGGTTCAGTAGTTGGCGCACCTCTTATGCATGACAATTGTAATATAAGTTTAAGTGATTTAATGACACCTTATGAAACTATTAAAAAGAGAGTTAGAAATGCAGCAGATGCAGATTTTATAATTTCTTTATATAATCCAAGAAGTAAAGGAAGACCTCATTATTTAAGAGAGTGTATTGAAATTATTAAAGAATACAGAGGTGACGAAACTCCAGTTGCAGTAGTAAGACATGCACTTAGAGATGGACAAGAGTGGACTTTATTTAATCTTGGAAATTTTAATGAAGAAATAGTTGATATGTTTTCTATAGTTATAGTTGGAAATTCTCAAAGTTATGTTAAAGATGGAAAATTTATAACACCAAGAGGATATAAATTATGCTAGGATTCGTCTTAGGAACAGGTGAGGGACGTGAAATTTTAAAAGAGGTAAATAAATTTACTTCTAATATATTTGTTTCAACAGCTACAAAATATGGTGGTGAACTTCTAAAAAATAATAAAATAAAGGTTTTAAATACAGAACCTTTAGATTTAGAGGGCTTTAAAGCTGCTATAAAAAAAAATGATATAAAAATTTTTGTAGATGGAACTCATCCTTATGCAAGTGAGGCTTCAAAAACTATAATTAAAGCTTGTAAAGAGATGAACATTACTTATGTAAGATATGAAAGAAAGAGTTTTTTTGATGAATTTAATCATAAAAATATTATAAGAATAGATTCATATAAAGAATTAAAAGACGCAGTTAAAGATATAGATGGAACTATTTTAAATACAACAGGAAGTAATAATGCTTTAGTAATTCATAATTTAAATTTGAAAAATAGAATTATACATAGAGTTCTTCCTATGTGGCAAGTTTTAAAAAAATTAACTGATGGCGGAATAGATATAGGAGATATAATTGCTATAAAAGGACCTTTTTCAATAGAATTAAATAGAGGAACTATTAAAGAATATAATATAAAAGCTATTATAACTAAAGATAGTGGATTTGAAGGTTCAGTAGATTCAAAAGTAAATGCAATACTAGAAACTGATGGGAAAATAATCTTAATAAATAAGCCTAGGATAGAATATACTAATGTATTTTCAGAAATAGCTGAGGTGGTTTCTTTTTTAAAAGATACGATGTAATAAACATATTTTTGAAGAGATTTAGAGGAAGAGTGAATGAGATTATAAAAAGTGGATAAGTTTATTTAGCTTGTCCACTTTTAATATATAATAGAAATATAAAATTAAATTTTGGGGTGATTATTATGATTAAAAGTGTATCTTTAAGGAAAAATATAAAAAGTATAGATGAAACAGATAAAGAGATTATGGCTCAAACTAAAGAATATATTGATAATTTAGCAAAACCATTAGGGAGTCTTGGAGAACTTGAAAGTATAGCGATAAAGCTTAGCTCTATAACTGGAAAAGTTAAAAATAAAATTGAAAAAAAGGCTATTATTATAATGTGTGCTGATAATGGTGTAGTAGAAGAACATGTAGCATCCGCACCTCAATATGTAACACTAGCTCAAACTAAACATTTTATAAAAGGAGGTACTGGAGTTGCAGCTTTAGCTAAAGAGAATAATACAGACTTAATAGTAGTTGATATTGGTATAAATTCTAATGAGAAAATAGAAGGTGTCTTAGATAGAAAAATTCGAAAAGGCACAAATAACCTATATCAAGATAGTGCAATGTCTAAGAATGAGGTCGAGAGAGGAATTGAAATCGGGATTGAAATCGTAGAGAAAGCAGTTAAAGATGGATATGAAATCTTAGGAGTTGGTGAAATGGGGATAGGAAATACTACTACCTCTTCAGCTGTACTTTGTGCTCTTTTAGATGAAAATTTAGATAATGTAGTGGGAAAAGGTGGCGGTATTACTGAGGCTAGTTTTAGAAAGAAAAAAGTTGTAATAAAATGGGCTCTAAAAAGAATTACTAGTGATGATGTTATAGAAATTTTATCTGAAGTTGGAGGCTTTGATATTTGTGGGATGGTAGGTGTATTTTTAGGTGCTGCTAAAATGAAGATTCCTGTTGTTGTAGATGGTTTTATTTCAGCTGTATCTGCTCTTGCTGCTTATAGACTAAACCCTTTAGTTAAAGAGTATTTATTCTCATCTCATAAATCATTTGAAATTGGATATGATTTAGCTATGAAGGAGCTTGGTCTTAGTCCTATTTTAAATCTAAACATGCGCCTTGGAGAAGGTAGTGGTTGCCCAATTGCTTTTTCTGTTATAGATTTTGCAAATAGTATGGTAAACAATATGGGAAGTTTTAACGATGCAAATATAGATAACTCCTATTTAGATACAGTAAGAGAGGAAAAAAATTATAAAGTATGATTATATTTATAAGTGGTGGTTCAAAAAGTGGAAAATCAAAAATAGGTGAAGATTTTAGTAAAAGTCTTCATAGAGAAGGAAATTTAATATATTTAGCTACAATGAAACCTATGGGGAGTGAAGATTTAAGACGAATTGAAAATCATAAAAAAGATAGAATAGATACAAAGTTTAAATCTTTTGAAATAGAGTATGATATTTTAAAAGCAAAAGAATTTATAGATAAAAAAGATACAGTATTATTAGACTCTTTAACATCTCTTATGGCAAATGAAATGTTTAAAGGTGAACTTTTATTAGATGAAGATAAAATAGTTAAAAAGGTTAGTGAAAAGATTTTTTCAGAAATTGAGAAGCTTAGTAATTTATCTAAAAATTTAATAATAGTTTCTGATTATATTTTTTCAGATAGCATAATTTATGATAAAGTAACAGAAAATTACAGAAAAGAATTAGGAAACTTAAATAAAAAAGTATCCCAAATGGCGGATGTATCTATATATGTAACTTATGGGTTAATAGAAGTATTTAAAGGAGAGGGGATTTTAAAAGATGAAAAACTTATTTAATGCCTTTAATATGGATATAGGTATGTTTACAATTCTTCCTCCTCTTAAAAAAGTTTGGGATGAAAAGTCTGGAAAACATATGATGAAATTATATCCTATAATAGGACTTATAGTTGGAGTACTATGGTATGCAGGAACAATTATTTTAAAGGAATTGCATTTACCTAATATGCTTTTAAGTGTATTTTCTTTAGGTATTCCATTTTTTCTTACAGGATTTATACATTTAGATGGATTTATGGATGTAAGTGATGCAATACTTTCAAGAAGAGATAGGGAAACTAAATTGAAAATATTAAAAGATTCAAGAGTTGGCGCATTTTCAGTAATTTCTTTAGCTTTTTTACTACTAGTAGATTTTTCAAGTTTAAATGAAATAGTATTGTCGAAAAACAAATTAATCTTTTTAATTTTAATTCCTTTTATTTCAAGAAGTATAGTGGGATACTTTTTAATAAAAGAAAAGCCCATAAATGAAAGTTACTTTGTAAAACTTTATAAAGAAGGAACAGGTATATTTGATATTATAGTTTTATTGTTTTTCTTTTTAATTGGAATGACAGTTTTTTTAATTATAGGATATAAATATCTTTTAATACCGGTATGTATGCTTTTATTTGGATTCTATCTTTTATGGAATTGTAAAAAAAATTTTGGTGGAATCAATGGAGATGTAGGTGGTTATACATTAGTTTTAATAGAAATGATAGGACTTATAGTCCTTTGTATAATTTAGGAGGAGAAATTTTGATAATTTATTTTGGTGGCGCATATAATGGAAAATTAGAGCTTGTTTTAAATAAATATAATTTAAATAAAAATGAAATATTTTTTTGTAATGATGAACATCTAGACTTTACTAAGAAGATTATTTCAGGATTAGATAAATTAATTTTAAAAAGAGCTTTAGACAAAAAGGAAAGTTTTAATTATATTGTAAACAATATAGATAAATTAAAAGATAAAATAATAATTGTAGATCAAATTTCAGAAGGAATTGTTCCAATAAAAAAAGAAGAAAGATTTTGGAGAGAAGAAACAGGAAAGGTAATGCAAAAGCTTATAAAAGAAAGTGATGAAGTTTATAGAGTTTTCTTTTCTTTAGAAAAAAGGTTAAAATAAATGACTAAAATTATATATTTAATTAGGCATGGAAAAACATCATATAATCTTGAAAGACGCTACTTAGGTTATACAGATATAAGTTTAAGTATTCAAGGTAGAAAAGAAATAGAGGCTAAAAATTTAATTATAGATAGTGTAGACAAGTATTTTACCACTGGCATGAAAAGAACGAATGAAACTTTTAATATTTTATTTAAAAATAAGGATTATGAGATTATAGATGAATTAAAAGAGTATAATTTTGGTGATTTTGAGGGAAAGACCTATGAAGAATTAAAAAATAAAAAGGAATATATATCTTGGATAACTGACTCTACAAAAGAAGTTAAAACTCCAAAAGGGGAATCAAAAAAAGAGTTTTATAAAAGAATTGAAAAGGGAATTAATAAAGCTTTAGAAAAAATAAATAAAAATGGAGTTATAGTTTGTCATGGCGGCGTTATAGGTACACTTTTAGAACTTTTCACTGATACTAATGATTATTTTTATAATCTTCAACCTAGTTGTGGAGGTGGTTATAAGGTAATTGTTAAAGAAATATCTCCATTAAAATTAGAAATCGTAGAGGAGTTTTAAATTATGAGTTCATTATTACTTGGATTTATTTTAGATCAATTTATAGGTGATCCTGAAAATCCTTATCATCCTGTTAGATATATTGGTAATCTTGGAATGGGATTAGAAAAATTATTTAGAAAATTATTTAGAAATGCATTAAAATTTGCAGGACTTTTAACTTGGATTGCTACTATATTAATAAGTTATTTTATAACATTAGTTATTGTTGGGATATGTCAAAGAACTAATATCTATTTAGATATTATAGTTAATGGGATTATTATTTATTTTTGTATTGCAAGTAAGGGATTAATAGTTGAAGGACTTAAAGTTATTGAAGAGTTAAAAAGTAATAATATAGACGGGGCACGAAAAAAATTATCTTATATTGTTGGAAGAGATACAAACAATCTAGATGAGGAATCTATTATACGAGCTGTAATAGAAACTGTAGCAGAAAATATGTCTGATGGCATTATTGCACCATTATTATTTATAGGTCTTGGTGGAGCACCTCTTGGAATTGTTTATAAAGCTGTTAATACATGTGATTCTATGTTTGGATATAAAAATGATAAATATAAAGATTTTGGATTTTTTCCAGCAAAGTTAGATGATGTATTTAATTATATTCCAGCTAGAATAACAGGATACCTTATAGTAATTGCATCTTTTTTATTAGGATTAGATTACAAAAGTGCTTACAAGATCTATAAAAGAGATAAAAATAATCACAGTAGCCCAAATAGTGCTCATCCTGAAGCAAGCATAGCTGGAATGCTTGGTGTACAGCTTGGTGGAGACAATTATTATTTTGGAAAACTAGTAAAAAAACAAACTATTGGGGATAAAAATAAAAAAATTAAAATAGAAGACTTATATAATGTAAATAAAGTTTTAATTATAGTAAGTTATTTAGGGCTTATAATAAGTTTACTATTAAGAGGAGTGATTTTAAAATGATGGGACATGGAGGAAATATAGAAGAAATTAAAAGAAAATTTAATTTAAATGAAATAACAGATTTCTCAGCTAATATTAATCCTTTAGGAATAAATAATAAAGTAAAAGAAGCTATGATTAAAGAAATAGATAATATAGAAATTTATCCTGATATTACATACTTTAATTTGAAAAAAGCCATTAGTGAGTATGAAGAAATCTCTATAGATAATATATTTCTTGGAAATGGTGCTGCAGAGGTGATATTTAATATTGTACGTGCTATTAAACCTAAGAGAGCTCTAAATATAGTACCAACATTTAGTGAATATGAAGAGGCTTTAGGTAGCATAGATTGTGAAATTGAACATTATGAAATGGATAAAGACTTTATTTTAAAAGAAGACTTTATAGATAGCATAAAAAATATAGATATATTATTTATTTGTAATCCCAATAATCCTACTGGAAAGATCATAGATAAAACTTTAATAAAGCAAATTCTAAAAAAAGGTTTAGATGAGTCAATAACTATAGTTTTAGATGAATCTTTTATAGATTTTTTAGAAAATAAGAATGAGCATTCATTTATAGGTGAAATAGAAGATTATGAAAATTTAATTATAGTAAAATCTTTAACTAAATTTTTTGCATTTCCAGGCATAAGACTTGGTTATGGAGTAACTAAAAATAAAGAGTACTTAGAAAAAATTAAAAAAGTAGAAATACCTTGGAGTATAAACAGAATAGCTCAAAAAGCTGGTGAAGTAGCTTTAAAAAGGACTTCATACATAAAGGCAACTATAGAAAATTTAAATGAAGAAAAGGAATTTTTATTAGAATCATTAAACCGATTTAAAGGATTGCAGATTTTTGATGGAACAGTTAATTTTATATTTTTTAAAGGAAAAGAGAATTTAAAAGAACTACTTTTAGAAAAAGCCATTTTAATTAGAAGCTGTGAAAATTATAAAGGACTTGAAAAAGGATACTTTAGAATTGCAGTAAGAAAAAGAGAGGAGAATATAAAGCTTATTAATGCTTTAGAAGAAATATATTGTAATGAAAAATAAAAGAGTAATGATACTTGGGACCTCTTCATCTGTGGGGAAAAGTACAATATCCACAGCTTTTTGTAAATACTTTAGATCTAAAGGGATAGATGTAGCTCCTTATAAAGCACTTAATATATCATTAAACTCATATATAACTGAAGATGGTGATGAAATTGGACGTTCACAAACAGTACAAGCTGAAGCATGTAAATTAGAAGCAAAAGAATATATGAATCCTATTCTTATGAAACCAGGTGGTGGTAAAACACAAGTTATAGTAAGAGGAAAAGTATTTTCTACAGTAGATGCCTATAAATATAAAGATTTGAATAATGTATTAAAAGAGAATGCATATGAAGCGTTTCTTTTAGCCGAGAAAACTCATGAAATGTTAATACTTGAAGGTTCAGGGGGCTGTGCTGAATTAAATCTTAGAAAAACAGATATTGCTAATATGTATATGGCATTAAAAACAAATACTCCTGTAATTTTGGTTGCAGATATAGAAAAAGGGGGTGTATTTGCATCAGTTATAGGAACACTTTCTATTATTTCAGAAGAAGAAAGGAAGCTTATTAAAGGAATAATAATAAATAAGTTTAGAGGAAATCCAAAATTTTTTGATGAAGGTAAAAATTTAATAGAAGAAAAAACAGGAGTTAAAGTTCTTGGGGTAATGCCATATACTAAACTTAATATAGAAGAAGAGGATTCTCAAACAGAGAATATAAATCGCGAAAAAATTAATGGAATAGATATAGCTGTAATAAAATTACCTTATATGTCAAATTTCACAGATTTAAATTATATAAGTACTATTAAAGATATAAGTGTGCGATATATAGAAAAACCTAATGAGATAGAAAACGCAGATGTAATAATACTTCCAGGAAGTAAGAATACTATAGAAGATTTACGAACATTAAAAAGAAGAGGTTTTGAAAAAGCTTTAAAGAAATTTTCAAATGAAGGCAGAAAAATACTTGGTATTTGTGGTGGATTTCAAATGATGGGTTCAAGTCTTAATGATCCTTTAGAAATAGAAGGGGAAATAAAGAAAGAACCTGGCTTAAATTTTTTTGAAATGGATACTTATTTTGAAGAGGAAAAAATAACTAAAAGAATAAAAACTAAAACTGATACAGAAATTAATGTAGATGGATATGAAATCCATAATGGAAGAAGTTATTCAAAAGAAATTCCTTGGATTAAAGAAGATGATAGAATAGTTGGATTAAAGAAAAAAAATATATATGGAACTTACCTTCATGGTATATTAGATAATAAAGAGATTATAAAAGAACTTTTAAATATTAATTGTAAAATTTCTTATAATGATTTAAAAGAAAAAGAATATGAAAAACTAAAAAATATATTAGAAAAAAATATTGATATGAAATATGTTGAAAAAATAATCAAAGAATGGGAATGATTAATATGATATATTGATATTTTTATAGGGGGACTAAAGATGATTTTTAGAAAAGCAGTATTAACTGATTTAGAAAATATTCGTGAAGTAATAAATGACGGAAAATTATATTTAAAGACAAATGGAGTAGAGCAGTGGCAAGGTGATTATCCTACAGATGAACTTTTAATTTCAGACATAGTTTCTGGCAATAATTACGTTTTAGAGGAAAATGGGAAAATAATAGGAACAGAAGTTATAATATTTGATGGAGAACCTAGCTACACTAAAATAGATGGAGAATGGCTTAGTAATAAAGATTTTGTTGTAATTCATAGATTATCTGTTAAAAGAGGTTTTAGAAATAAAAATATAGGAAGTGAATTATTAAAATTTGCAGAAAACCTATCAATAAAAAATAATATTTATAGCTTAAGAATAGATACACATGAAAATAATTTAACTATGAAGCATTTAATGGGGAAAAATTCATTTGTTTATTGTGGAATTATATATCTTGAAGATAATTCAAAACGAATTGCTTTTGAAAAGATTTTAGATTAATTTTAAAGTAAGTGCTATACTGAATGGTGATATTATTTAAAATAAGAAAGGTGATTTGATTACATATGAAAAAAGTATTATTATCAATTCAGTGGATGGCATTTATTATATTATCTAATGTTGTTTATGCATTAGCAATTGGCCCTATGTTTCATTTAACTGAAATACAAACAATAGCATTTCTTCAGCGAACAATCTTTATTTTAGGTGTTGGAGCATTAATACAATTATTTTTTGGACATAAAATTTATATAAGTGAAGTTCCATCTGGCCTCTGGGTAGGTCTTATGGTAATTTATGCTGGAATTGGGCAAGCACTCTTTGGAAGTGATGTAAATACAATTAGAGTTATAAGTTTTGCTATAATTGCTACTGGAATTATTATTATTTTACTAAGTATTTTTGGACTTTTAGAAAAATTAATGATAATTTTCACACCATCTGTACTAGCAACTTTTCTATTTTTAGTTGTAGGGGAATTATCAAAAGATTTTATAGAAGGCATGTTTGGAATTGGATATAACGGGAGAAGTGAAATTTCAATACCAATAGCATCAGTTTCAATTGGTATTGTTATTTTATCTCTTATAATTAGAAAATTTAAAAAGCTTGCTCCAATATCCTTTATTATAGTTATTGGTATGGGATGGCTTGCATTTTATATTTTAGGTTTACCAATTGATAAAATGCCACATATTCATAGCTTATTTAATTTACCTAAAGCATTTCCTTTTGGAATGCCAATTATAAGTATGAGTATGATTCCATCAATTATTATTGCAGTATTTGTTTTATTAAGTACAATGATTGCATCTACAAATATAATTAAAATTATGCTTGAAAAAGCAAATAATAAAACTTATGATGTCTCATTAAAAAAGGGTGGCGTTGCTTTAGGTATAAATCAAGTAATTGCAGGAATATTCTTTTCTGTTGCAGCTATTCCTGGAGTAGTTGTTGCTGGATTTATAGAGCAAACTGGCTCAACAAGAAGAACACCTTTTTTAATAGGGAATATCCTAGTTATAATAATTAGCTTGGTAACACCAATAATGGCTTTTTTTGGGACATTACCAACACCAGTTGCATACGCTTCTATTTTCACAGTATTTGCAAGTCTTTTTGGAAATGCAATAAAAGAACTAGATAAATTACAAAATAAAAGTAAAATGCTTTTTAGTATAGGAATTCCTATATTTGCAGGTTATGGAATAATGTATCTACCAAATTCAGCATTTACTGGATTACCTACAGGATTAAGTTCATTTTTAAGTAATGGTTTAGTTGTGGGAATAACTTTAGCAATAATTATAGAAATATATAATTTAATCTTTAATAAATAAAGCTATTCTATAGAGACTATAATTAATAGTCTCTATTTTTATGTAAAAAAATCTAAAGTAATTTATAAAGAAAAACATTATATCATAACCTACAATTAATGATATAATGAACTTATTCTTTATAAAGAGATAATTATTGAAGAAAAATAATAAAAATGAGGATATGCAAATGAAAATATTAAAAAGAGAAGATTTATATGTAAGTGGAAATTATATAAACTTAAAGAAGCTTTCTATAAAAACGGGTATTAGAAAAGGAGACTTAAAAAAAGATTCATTTAAAGGAAATTATTTAATTGATCCTAAAACAGAGAAACTTTTAAATACTAAAAATTATGATGTAGTAAAAGAAAATGATGTAGAAAATTTAATGTATTATACTGAGGAATTAAATGAAATATTTTTAGTTGAAACTATTTATTCTGATAAAAGCAAGGAGAAAGGAGCTAAATTTAAGGTTTATTATATTTTAAATGGAGTAAAATATATATTAAGCTTTAATGACTTTGAGTATATCTATAAAGATTGTATGTCTATTTTAAAAAAAGAAATAAAAACAGATACAGAACTTAAATATGTAACTGCTGGATTTTTAAATTTAGAGAAAACTGAAGTTAAAGTAGATTTAAAGACTAACTTAAAAAGAGTAAAAGAGTTTAAAGATAAAGCTGATTACAAAAGAAATGTACCATATTTCGTTATAAATAATACTTTAGCAACTACTACTAAATTTGATATAAAGTCTAATATAACTAAAATAAAAACTGATAGAAATATATTTGTTTTAAGATACAATCCTAAAGATAGACTTTATTATAAATTATTAGAAGAGGTTGTACAATTAAGAGAAACTGATTTGATAGTATCTTTAGGTGAAATTAATACAGTTCATATATATACATCTTATGGACTTGGAAAACTTTTAGATATTAAGAATAATGTTATTCCAACCAAAAATAATATATCTTTATTTGCTAATATATTAGATTTAGGATTAAAGGTATTAGGATAAAAAATTAAAACTTAGGAGAAAACTTTAATGAGAAATATAAAGCTTATAATACAATATGATGGAACTCGTTATAAGGGATGGCAAAAACAAAATGTTAAAGGTCATGAAGCTATAACTATTCAAGATAAATTTGAAAAAGTTCTTTCAAAAATGATGAATGAAGATATTCAAGTAATAGGTTGTGGCAGAACAGATAGTGGTGTTCATGCTAATAATTATGTTGCAAACTTTAAATGTAATTCTAATGCTACAGTTGAAGAAATAAATACTTACCTAAAGTTATATCTGCCTGAAGATATAGTTGTAAAAAATATTAAAGAATGTAGTGATAGATTTCACGCAAGATTTAATGTAATAAAGAAAACATATGTTTATACTATAGATAATAATTCATACTGTGATGTCTTCAATAGAAGATTTTCTTATCATGTAGAAGAATCTTTAGATATTGAAAAAATTAAAGAAGCTGCAAATGTTTTAATTGGTACTCATGATTATAGAAGTTTCACTAACTTAAAAGCAAAAAGCAATAAATCTACAGTAAGAACAATTTATAGTATTGATATTTCAAATAATAATGGAATTATTAAGATAACTTACTCTGGAAATGGATTTCTTTTAAATATGATTAGAATTCTAACAGGAACGCTAATTGAAGCTGGTAAGGGAGTAATTTCAGCTACTGATGTAAAAGATATATTGGAGGCTAAATCACGTAATGAAGGTGGATTTAAAGTACCAGGTAAGGGACTTTGTATGGAAAGTGTTGAATACTAAATATAAAAATTTTTAAAAGTGCTAAAATTATTTTTAGCACTTTTACTTTAAGTATTTTCTTAAATTTTTATTTATATAATCTTCCATTTCTAAATGAAGCATATTTAAGCTATTTAATTCTGAAGTTCTTTCAAAATGCTTTGTTGCTAATTCCAACGAGTCTATAATTTCTAAATATTTTTTAAAATCTAATAAATCTAATTTTTTTTGAATTTCAAATTTAAACTTATAATCATCAATATCTTTTTGTTCTGTAATAGTTTTTATCATATAAATAAGTTCTTCTACTGTAAAAATAAAATCTCCTCCTGTACTATATATTTTTTTATTTACATATAGTAATTATATCATTAAATATAATTTATTAATATAAAGCTTATGTTAAATAAGAGGTGAAAATATGAGTGATAATGTAGATGCAATACAATTATTTAGAAATAATATCTATGAATTTGAAAATAAATATTATTATCCTGGTGAACTTGGGAGCACTTATACAAAAGAAAAAACTATCTTTACTTTATGGGCTCCGTGCTCAAATAAAGTATTTCTTTTATTGTATGGAATAAAAGGAAAAAATCTTAATTATAAAGAAAGACAAATGATTGAAATGTCTTACCTAAGTAATGGTGCTTGGCAAATTGAAGTTGAAGGTGATCTTCATCTTCAATATTATAATTTTTTAGTGTTAAATGGTGAACTATCACATGAGGTTGTAGATCCTTATGCTAGATCAGTATCAGTAAATGGTTTACGCTCTCAAATAGTTGATATGGAAAGAGTAAATCCTCCAAACTTTAAAGATGATAAAATCCCACCTTTAATATCATTTCAGTCTTCAAGTATATATGAAATGCATATTAGAGATTTTACAATAGATGAAGCTTCTGGTATATCACCTAAGATACGTGGAAAATATCTTGGATTTTGTGAAGATAACACATATCTTTTAGGAACTAGTATAAAAACTGGACTTTCTCATTTAAAAGAACTCGGTATTACTCATGTTCATTTACTGCCCTTCTTTGACTTTTCATCTGTTGATGAAAGCAACTTTGGTATAAACGAATATAATTGGGGATATGACCCACAAAATTATAATGCTTTAGAAGGTTCCTATTCAATTGATCCAATAAATGGTGAATCTAGAATAACTGAATTTAAAACATTAGTTCAAACATTTCATAAAAATGGTATTAGAATTATTATGGATGTGGTCTATAATCATACTTTTAAAAGTGATGACTCTAATTTAAATAAAATAGTGCCTAAATATTATTATAGACAAGATTATTATGGTTGTTTTTCTAATGGTTCTGGTTGTGGAAATGAATTATGTTCTGAAAGAAAAATGGTTCGTAAACTTATTATAGATTCTATAATATATTTTGCTAAAGAATATCATATTGATGGCTTTAGATTTGATTTAATGGGCCTTCATGATATTGATACAATAAAATTAATTAGAGAGGAACTAAATAAAATAAATAGTTCAATTATTATATATGGTGAAGGTTGGACTGGAGGAGACACACCACTTCCTTACGAAAAACGAGCTATAAAAGATAATTTAACCGCCTTTGATAAAAAGCAGATTGCAATTTTTAGTGATGATATTAGAGATGGAATTAAAGGACATGTTTTTTATAGAAATTCTCAAGGTTTTGTAAGTGGAGCTTATGGACTAGAAGAAACTATTAAGTTTGGTGTCGTAGGTTCCGTCTATCATCCAGAAATTGATATAAATAAAGTGAATTACTCTAATCATTTTTGGGCTAATGAACCATATCAAACAATTAATTACTGCTCATCCCATGATAATTATACGTTATTTGATAAGTTGTTTCTTTCTAACTCTGAAGACGATGAAAGTGTTCGTCTTTTAATGAATAAATTAGCTGCTACAATTATTTTCACATCACAAGGAATTCCTTTTATCCAAGGAGGAGAGGAGCTACTTAGGCAAAAAAAAGATTTGAATGGTAATATTATTGAAAACAGCTATAATTCATCTGATATAATTAATAAAATTAATTGGAGTAGAAAGAAAAAATACTCTGAAGTTTTTAATATATATAAAGAGTTAATATCTATAAAAAAAGAACACCCAATCTTTAGTCTTCCAAGTAGTGACATTATTAGAAAAAGTATTACCTTTTTAAAGAATGGTATTGACTTTAAATCTAATAATTTAATTGCTTTTAGAATTAGTGGTTCTTTTGTAGAAGATACTTGGAAAGAAGTAATTGTAATTTATAATGCAAATAGAGAGTATATAAATGTTTCACTTCCTAAAGGCGAGTGGACTTTAGTTTTTAATAGCCATATTTCTAATTCAAGTAATACTAATTTTATTACTAATATATTTAATTGTGCTGAAATAGGTGGTTATATTTTAGCAAAATTTTAATACAATTTATTTTTGTATTAATTATTAAATATTAAATTTACTATTAATCTCTTATTTTTATACAAAAAAGAAGGAATTTAAGTTTTTTTATCGAAATAATATAATGAATTTATTTGTATTTATATAAGGGGGAATTGGTATGGAAAATATTAATGGGTGTTATGTTTTATTAAAGGATGATTTTGGGAATATTTTATTAGTTCAAAAAGGGAAAAAGAAGAATCCAGGTAAATGGCAATTAGTTGGAAGAAATAAAAAAGGAAAAGAATCAAATGATAAATGTATAAATAACTCTATAAAAGAGGATTTAAATACATTAATTTTTGACTTAGAGGAATACAAATCTTTTAATATTTCAGAAACCGATAACATATTAGTTTTTACAGGAAAGATAAAGGATTTTATGAATCATGGAAAAAATGTTGTGACTAGTGAATGGATTAGTAAATCTAAATTTGAAACATTAGATACTGATGAAATTACTTCTGTAATTCTAAAAGATTTTTTCACGATTTAATAATTTAATTAAGTGTTTCATGGTTATCTGGAACACTTAATTTTAAATGTAAATTTATATTTTAAGGAAGAAGCTTTATGATTAGAATAAAAATTGAAAAAAATAGATTTGATGAACCAATTTTTAAAATTTCTATACAAGATGAAGAGTTATTAAATAATAGAATTTTAAAAAGGGTACTTTATGAATCAACTCCTTTAAAGGGATTATACAATTACAAACTACCTATGAGATTTTTTTATCCTGTTGTAAATAATTTAAATAAAGAAACTTTATATATTGATACACGTTCAAATTTGAAGTTTTTAGAATTTACAGATGATTTTGATGAAGAATTTCATTATTCAATCTGTGCTAATGCTAAGTATATGAAAAAGTGGCGAGAATTTAATTGTCCTAATATATTTGTAATAGAAATTAATCCAATAGATAAAAGTATTTCTAAACGAATTGCTTTCAAAAAAATTGGTATGGTTATTTAAAAAAGTAGTATTATTAAAGAAAAGTAGTTTTTATGCTACTTTTCTTTAATTTTATCTATAAATTTGTTAAAATTATTATAGTATAAATTAAAACTTAAGGAGTAAGGAATGAATTTATTAACATTAGAAAATATAAATAAGAACTATAGTGAAAAAATCCTTCTAAAAGATGTTTCTCTTGGAATTAATACAGGTGATAAAATTGGATTAATTGGTATAAATGGAGCAGGAAAATCAACATTTTTAAAAATTATTGCAGGATTAGATGAATTTTTTGACGGTTCAAGAATTGTCGGTAAAAATATTACAATAGAATATTTAAGTCAAAATGAAAAAACAGAAGAAAATTTAACCGTTTTAGAGCAAATTTTTAAAAGTGATACACGAGAATTTAAAATTTTAATGGAATATGAAACTCTTGTTAATGATATAGAAGTAGGCATTTCTACAAATCATACAAAGCTATTATCATTACAAACTGAAATAGATAATTTAAATCTTTGGGACTTAGAAACAGAGGCTAAAAATATTTTAAATAAACTTGGAATTATTAACTATAATCAAAAAATGAATGAGTTATCTGGTGGCCAACGAAAAAGAGTTTTTCTTGCTGCAGCACTTATCAAACCATGTGATTTATTAATACTAGATGAGCCTACAAATCATTTGGATTCTAAATCTATAGAATGGCTTGAGGAATATTTAAACAAGCGTAAAGGTGCCCTTTTAATGATTACACACGATAGATATTTCCTAGATAGAGTTTCAAATAGAATTATTGAATTAGATCGTGGTACTCTTTATTCTTATGAAGGAAATTATACTAAATATCTCGATAAAAAAATTGAACGTCTTGAAATGGAAAAAACATTAGAAACTAAAAGACAGTCTTTAATTAGAACAGAACTTAAATGGATTAAACGTGGTGCAAAAGCTAGAACTACAAAGCAAAAAGCTAGAATTCAAAGATTTGAAGAACTTGTATCTAAAGACTATACTGAAGTAAATACAGATATAGAGATAAATTATATCGGAAGTAGATTAGGTAAAAAAATAATTGAAATTGAAGGTATTTCTAAATCTTTTGATGATAAAATTTTAATAAAAAACTTTTCTTATATATTCACAAAAGAAGATAGAATAGGGATTATTGGTGATAACGGAGTGGGAAAGAGTACTTTTCTTTCTTTACTAGAAGATAGTTCAAATGCAGATGCTGGAACAATTACTGTTGGTGAAACAGTAAAAATAGGAACTTTTTCTCAAGAAGGAAAAGAACTTGATCCAAATATGAGAGTTATTGATTTTGTAAAAGAAGGAGGAGAGTACATTCCAACTAGTGATGGCAGTAAAATATCTGCATCTACATTAAGTGAAAGATTTTTATTTGATTCAACTCTTCAATACAGTAAAATCGAAAAATTATCTGGTGGAGAAAAACGAAGATTACAATTATTACGTGTTCTTATGGAAAATCCAAACTTTTTAATTTTAGATGAACCTACAAATGATTTAGATATTGAAACATTAAAAATTCTTGAAAACTTTATAGATGAATATAATGGTGTTATTATAGTTGTATCCCATGATAGATATTTCCTAGATAGAATTTGTAATAAAATATTTTATTTTGATGGAAAGGGAAATATTCAAATTTATCATGGTAATCATAGTGATTATTTAATGAACAGAAAAATTGAAATAGAAGAGAAACCACTTGAAACAGCATCGCCTAAAAAAGAAAAATTAAAATCAACGTCTAAAGCTCCTAAATTTTCATTTAATGAAAAGAAAGAGTTTGAAGAAATAGATTCAATAATTGCTAAACTTGAAGAAAAGCTTGAAAACATTGAGGTTGAAATAGAAAATAATTCGACTAATTATTCTAAACTTCAAGAATTAGTTGAAAGTAAAGAAGAGCTTGAACTTGAAATACTTGAAAAATATGAAAGACAAGAGTACTTATTTAACCTAGCTAAAGAAATTGAAGATTGGAAAAAAAATAAAAACTAAGAGGTGTTTAAATTTGAAAATTAAAATAGCATTAAAAGGTGTTAGAGAACATCGTATTATCGAAGCTGAAAAGATTGAAATTTTAGACCTTTCACTAGAAGGAACTAATTATAAACAAATTAGAATTTATAAAAAGGGAAGTTCTAAATCTGAATATATAAAATCAGATTTAATCCAATTTATAAAAGAAATTTAAGTAGGAGACAGAATTAATTTTCTGTTTCTTTTTTATTTCTTTTGAATATTTTTCTTTAAATTAGAATATGTATATATAAATAATAGAGATGTATATGCACATTATTTTAATTATTGGCATCTCGTAAATTTAAAAGACGTAAGTAATTGCAAAGATTCTTTAAAACAACGTCTTGTTAAATCTCTGATAGCAATTTTAGTTATCAGAGATTTTTATAAAAAGGAGGAATTAATTTGAGATTTTTAAATAAAGTTAAAGGTTTCTTAAATGAGGATAATGATTATTTAAATGGATTTGATCCTAAATTGGATGAATTTGATTACACAGTTGAAGGTGACTTTTTATTTGATAACGAAAAATATCAAACTATGTTTTTTTATAATCACTTATTAAGTATTTCATATAATAAAGCTCCTATAAACATAGATTTTGCAATAGCAGCATTAGAAGAAGATAAAGATTATTTCTTTAAATTATTATCTTATCTTAGGGATAGAGAAGGGCTTAAAAACAAATTTGCATTTAGATATATTATTAATAAATTATCTAATTTATATCCAAATGAATTTAAATCATATGCGAAATTTATCCCTAAATACGGAAGATATGATGATTTGTATGAGTTTTTTTATACAGAAGTTGAGGATACAGTTATTTCTTTATTTCAACGTCAACTTACTCATGACATCAATTCAGAATATCCAAGCAATCTAGCAAAATGGCTAAAATCCACTAATGCATCAAATGAAAAAAATAATCTTCTAGGAAAGAGAACAGCAAAACTACTATCCATGGATTATAAAACTTATAGAAAAACATTAGTATCTTTACGAAAAAAATTAAATGTTGTTGAATCATTTATGAGCACTAATCAATGGCATAATATTAAATATGGCTCCTTAACACAAAATAATATAAAAAAATATTCCAACTCATTCCTTAAACATGATTCTATAAGATTTAAAGAATATATCAATTTAAGTACATCAAAGAAAAATAGAAATTTTATTTTAGAGAAATCTAATAAATTTATGCAAAAATATGATTATTTAAATTTATTAACTGAGCATTTAGAAAGTAATAGTGATATAAATACTTATTCAAAAGCAATTAATTTTTTCTATAGAAATTTAAATGTAGAAAAAGATACTTGGCTTCCTATAATCTTATTAGATAAGGAAAATGCATCAGAACCAAATAAAAAGTTTTTAGAGCAAATGTTTCTCTCAGTCTTTTTTTTATGCACCAACTCTGACTATTATAAAAACTATGCAATTAAAAGTAGCGGAAGTACAATTTTAAAAAGATTTACTAGTTCAGATCTTAACGATATATTTAGCTTAATTAAAAATATCTCTTTTTCTAAAAGTATATCCATCGAGAGTGTATTTGACCTTCTTTTACTTTCGTACGTAAAAAAACGTAATCAGAATATTATTCCACCAACCGGAGTTGTTTTTTCCCTAGAGAATCTAGACTCAATCTCAGAATTAAGTTGTGAGAACATATGTTCTAACACCGATAAAATAGCACTTTTATATAAATCAATCTCTAAGAAATGGCTTGATTTCGGCATTTCTGCTCCAAAATTAAAAATTTGGATTAATGAAGAAAATTATAATCCTATAATTTTTGAATCTGATGATAAAAAGATTATAATTATTAGAGGTAGTGGAGATAAAGTTTTCAAAACAGTAGTGAATTCAAATATTAAAGATGTAAATAATATAACTCACACAGAATTAAAAGAGGATTTAATTGAAATCCTCAGTAATAAACGCTATGATTTTGGAGATACTTTTCAAATATAAAGAACTGTTTTTCATAAAATCCTATATTATTTCGCTAAATTGTTATTTAGCGAAATAATATATGGTGAAATATACAAGTTTTTCATCTAATTATCTAATTTGATTTCTCTTATATTATTCTAAATATTTTTATCTTTTTTCTCCTCCTAGTTTATATCTCATTTAGAAAATAAATTCAAAAAAAGTTTTTAGCGCTTCTAGTTTTATCTAATCTTAATAATTCTTAAAAAAATATTTATTTTAAAAATGATAATGAATTTAAAATACTTTTTATGAAAAATTTGTATTTTAAAAGTCAGATAAAGTCAAACTAATTTCATATAATATCCTTTAGTAAAAAAATATGATAGAATATATTTATAAACTATATTTACATGATAAGGAGTTTTTATTTTGATTTATGATTTTACTGACTTAAAGAAAAAAGAAGAGCTTTCCCCCATAATAATAGATTTTTTAACTTATTTAGAAACAATTAAAGGTAAATCAATTAATACAATTGATGCTTATAAAATAGATTTAACTATGTTCTTTAGATTTTTAAAAATTTATCGTGAAGAAATTTCAGATGTAGAATTTTCATTAATTCCAATTAATGATATTGATGCAGAATTTATAAAAAAAGTAAAACTTTCTGAATTGTATGCTTTTATGAGCTTCCTAGAACGATATAGAAATAACAGTTCTTATGCTCGTGCAAGAAAAGTTGCAACTCTTAAATCTTTTTTTAAATATTTACAAAACAAAGCGAAAATTATTGAAGAAAATCCTACTCTAGAATTAGAGTCACCTAAAATAAATAAACGTCATCCAGTTTATTTGGATTTAGAACAAAGCATAATATTATTAAATTCACTTGATAAAACTCATAAGAATTATAAGCGTGATTTTTGTATTATAACTTTCTTCCTCAATTGTGGTATGCGTTTATCAGAACTTTGTAATATTCGTTTAGATACAATCAAAGAGGATACATTAACCATTATTGGAAAAGGTAATAAAGAAAGAACTGTATATTTAAATGCTGCTTGTTTAGATGCATTAAATGAATACTTAAAAGTAAGAGATTCTTCTAAATGTACACTAGAAGAAAAAGATTATCTTTTTCTATCTAATCGTAATAAAAGAATTAATAAACGTACTGTAGAAATAATGGTTAAAAATGCTACAAAATCCGCTGGATTAAATGATCAAAAATATACACCACACAAGCTTAGACATACAGCTGCAACTTTAATGTATAAACATGGTGAAGTTGATATTCGTGCACTTCAAAGTATTTTAGGCCATGAAAGTATTTCTACAACACAAATCTATACTCATGTAGATGATGACACCTTAAGGCAAGCTGTAAAAAGTAATCCGTTAGGAAATATAAAAAGCAAGGATTAGGTCCTTGCTTTTTATATTATTGAACTTGTTTTCCAAAAATTTGATTTAAAGCAGTTAATATATTAACATCACTTCCGTCATACACTACAAATACTCTTCCCTTTTCAAATAAATGAAAATTCAACGTCCAGTTACCTGCATTCTGACTAACAATATACCCCTTTTCATTTATTGTATTATAGTCATTTTGCATCTTCTGTTTATCTCCTATTCCATACTGATATATTGAAATATATCCACCATTTAATTGTACTAATTCTTGTGGTACTGAAAAGAAGTTATCATAGGGTTTTTCTGTAGCTGTTATTTTCTTTGCATCAAAACCTTTTTTATTAAGTTCACTTATTACATAGTTAGAATCAAAGCCTATATCCTCTGATGTAAATTGTTGTATATTTTTATTTTTTGATTTAGAAGCTTCACTCTTATTTTGAATATCTTTCTTAGAATTATCAACTCCTTGATTTACATTGTTCTGGATACCATCAACTTGCTTCTTAGCATCATCACAACTAGCTAAACTCCCCACTATAAAAATAATTATCACTATTAATCCACTAAAAATTTTCTTTTTCCTTTTAAACATTTAACAAAAACTCCTTTGCTATAAATTTATAGTTAGTTTTTGCTTAAATATTCTTTTTATGCATATATAAGTATAAAAAAAGAAATAAGCCGTTAATATGGCTTATTTCTTTTTCAATTTTCTCAATCCTGGGAAAACCTCTTCTGTTTCATCTTCTAAATCAGCTTCTGTTAAATCTAAATCTTCTAAATAAATTATTTCATCATCAAAAGAATCACTTTCATTCGAATCTTCTAGGATATATTTAACATCTTCTGATAAGTTTTCATTTAAATTAGCATATGTTTCTAATAATACTTTTTCTATTTCAGATCTCTTCATATTAGGATCTATTTTTTGAGCTTTAATTATAAGTTCTTCTAAATTAGGAATATCTACCTCTTCTTTAATATCAATAATTTCATCTAAATCAGATTCTATTATTGCATTCTCATCAACATTCTTAGAAATTTCCTCTATTTTTATTGCATGTAAATCTGCGTCACTTAAATTTAAACAAGCACCACAATTGTCACATATTTTGTTGGGATCTAAAAAATCACAAAATTCATCAACTATAAAAGCTTTTGTCATGATTAACACCTACCCTCAAATTAAATTAGACTTCCATTATAACAAACTTTATATATCCTAGCAATCTTTTGTCTTATTTTGTCTTCTTTTATCTAAAAAGAACGTAAGTTTGATTAGATTATTTCTATATGCTATAATGAATTAAATAAATTAAGATGAGGTGTAAAATGGTAAATTTAAAAGAAAAACAAGGTCAAATTTATGAATTTTTAAAAACTTATACCGAAAATAAAGGATACCCTCCATCAGTTAGAGAAATTTGTGAAGCTGTAGGTTTAAAATCTACATCAACTGTTCATGGGCATCTAAAACGTTTAGAAAAAAAAGGATTAATTAGAAGAGATCCAACTAAGCCTCGTGCACTAGAAATTCTTGAGCTTGCAAGTGAAAAACCTGAAATGATTTCTATTCCTATAATAGGAAATATTACAGCAGGACTTCCAATCTTAGCTTCTGAAAATATTGAAGATACTTTTATTCTACCTTTAAACTTTGTAAAACATGATAATGAACTTTTCATATTAAAAGTTAAAGGTAATAGCATGATTAATGCTGGAATTCACGATGGTGATCTTGCAATTATAGAGCAAAAATCTACTGCTTCAAACGGTGAAATTGTAGTTGCACTTATTGATGATGAAGCTACTATTAAACGATTCTTTATTGAACCAGAACATATAAGGCTTCAACCTGAAAACGACTCAATGAATCCAATAATAGTAGATAATTGTTTAATTTTAGGTAAATTAGTTGGTATATATAGAGACTATAGATAAAGCTATTCCAAAAGGAATAGCTTTTCATATACTCTATATATTTCTAAATAATAATTCTACTGGACAATGATCCGATCCTAATATTTCTGAATGAATACTTGCATCAACCACATTATCCTTTAAACTATTTGATATTATAAAATAATCAATTCTCCACCCAGCATTATTTTTTCTAGCATTAAATCTATATGACCACCATGAATATGCGCCCTCTTTAGTTGGATATTTAAGTCTAAATGTATCAATAAATCCTGCATCTAGAAATTCATTAAACTTTCCTCTTTCTTGTGGACTAAATCCTGCATTTTTCATATTTGCTTTTGGATTTTTTAAGTCTATTTCATTATGTGCAACATTTAAATCTCCGCATACAATAACAGGTTTAAATTTTTCTAATTCTTTTAGATATAATCTAAATGCATCTTCCCATGTCATTCTATAATCAATTCTTGCAAGTTCTGCTTTAGAATTTGGTGTATATACTGTAATAAAGAAGTAGTTTTCAAATTCTAATGTAATAACTCTCCCCTCTGTATCATGCTCTTCAATCCCTAAACCGTACTTAACAGAAATAGGCTTTTCTTTTGTAAATATTGCTGTTCCAGAATAACCTTTTCTAAATGCATAGTTCCAATACATATCATATCCGGGTAAATCTAAATCTATTTGCCCTTCTTGAAGTTTAGTCTCTTGAAGTGCAAATATATCAGCATCTACTTCATTAAAATAATCTAAAAATCCTTTTTTAGCACATGCTCTTAATCCATTAACATTCCATGATATAAATTTTTTCATTTTTATTTCCTCGTTTCTTTAATATCTTTTGTTATTTCTAATTTTTAAAAGAATGAATTGGTGCTGGAATTCTTCCACCTCTACTTATAAAAATTTCTGATGAATATTTATTTACTGGCATAACTGGTGCTCTTCCAAGTAATCCACCAAATTCAACCATATCTCCAACTTTGCATCCTGAAGCTGGGATAATTCTAACTGCTGTAGTTTTATTATTTATCATTCCTATAGCAGCTTCATCAGCAATCATAGCAGATATAGTACTTGCAGATACATCTCCTGGAACTGCAATCATATCAAGTCCTACAGAACAAATAGCAGTCATAGCTTCAAGTTTTTCTAAATTTAATGAACCATTAAGTACAGCATCTATCATTCCAGCATCTTCAGATACAGGTATAAATGCTCCACTTAACCCTCCAACATGTCCACAGGCCATAACTCCACCCTTTTTAACTGCATCATTTAAAAGAGCAAGTGCTGCTGTAGTTCCATGTGTCCCTACTACCTCTAGTCCCATTTCTTCTAATATATGTGCAACTGAATCTCCAATAGCTGGTGTTGGTGCTAATGATAAATCTACTATTCCAAAAGGAACATTTAATCTTTTAGATGCTTCATTCCCAACTAACTGCCCCATTCTTGTAATTTTGAATGATGTCTTTTTAATAGTCTCTGCTACCACATCAAATGATTGACCTTTTACCTTTTCAAGTGCTCTTTGTACTACACCAGGTCCTGATACACCCACATTAATTACTATATCCTCTTCTCCTACACCATGAAAAGCCCCTGCCATAAAAGGATTATCTTCTACTGCATTTGAAAAAACAACTAACTTAGCACATCCAAACCCTTTTTTATCTGCTGTAAGAACAGATGTTCTTTTTATAATTTCACCCATTTCTTTTATAGCATCCATATTTAATCCTGCTTTACTTGAACCTATATTAACAGATGAACAAACTTTATTTGTACATGCTAAAGCTTCAGGAATTGATTTTATTAATATTCTGTCTCCTTTTGTATACCCTTTATGAACTAATGCTGAAAATCCTCCTAAAAAATCTATTCCTAATTCTTCAGCTGCTTTATCTAAAGTTTTAGCAAATTCTACATAACTAGTATCACTAGTTGCCCCTGCAATTAATGATATTGGTGTTACAGATACTCTTTTATTTACAATAGGAATTCCAAATTCATTTTCTATTTCATTTCCTACTTTTACTAAGTTTTCTGCGGACTTTGTTATTTTATCATAAATTCTTTGCCTAGCTCTAGTCCCATCACTATCTATACAATCTAAAAGTGATATTCCCATTGTAATTGTTCTTATATCTAATTTTTCTTCCTCTATCATTTTTATGGTTTCTATAATATTGTTACTATTCATAATATATCTCCTTTAAATTGTATGCATTGAATTAAAGATTTCTTCTCTTTGAATTTTAACATCTACACCTAGGACTTTTCCTTTTTTAATAAGAGATGTTTTTGCTTTTTCAAATCCATTTGTATCTTTTAATTCTACCATCATCATCATTGTAAAATTTGAACCCATTATTGTTTGGTTAACATCTAAGATGTTTATATTTAAATTTTCTAATTCTGTACTTATCCCGGCAATTATTCCTACTTTATCTTTTCCGATTACTGTTAATATAGCTTTCATTTTCACTCCTCCTAAAAATAAGTTTTTCTTAAATTTTATTTCTTTTTACTTATTTTGTCAATGTTTTATAGCTTTTGATATATTAAATAATATTTTCTTTAAAGTATAAATATTATTGCTTTTGTAAACTATATTATTAAGAATATTTAAAAGGAGTTGTATTTATGAATAACTGGATAAAACCTAAAATTATAATTAGTAAATGTTTAAACAACACACCTTGCAGATATAATGGTGAGTCTTGTAATAATAAAATAGTTACAAAACTATCACCTTTTATAGATTTTATAGATATTTGTCCTGAACAAGAGATTGGGCTAAGTACGCCTAGAAATCCTATTCGATTAGTTCAAAAAAATAAAAAAACATTACTTATTGATACTAAAACATTTAAAGATTATACATCTTTAATGACTGAATTTTCTAATGATCATTATAATATTCTACAAGATGTACGACCTCAAGGATTTATATTAAAAGCCAAGTCTCCAAGTTGTGCTATTCATGATGCAAATGTTTATGCAGACAGTTTAAAGGGTTCACCTGTTTTATCTAAATCTAGCGGACTATATGGTGCTTTTATAAAATCAAAATTTTATAATATTCCAATTGAAGATGATGGAAGATTAAGCAACTTTGTTATTAGAGATCGATTTCTTACAAAAATTTTTACTTTATCATATTTTTATAGTTTGAAGAATAAAAATGATTTAAATTTACTCTTATTATTTCATAAGAAAAACACACTTTTATTCATATCATATAATAAAAATCTAGCTGATTATATGAGAAATATTCTTAATGATTCTACTACTGATTTTAAAAATATTTTCTTATTATATGAGTCAGCCTTATTAGACTTATTTGCTACTCCCCCTAAACATACTTCTATGATAGATGCTTTTCTTTATGCTTATGTACATTTTTCAGATATGCTTCGAACTGATGAAAAAAAATATTTCTTTGAGCTTATTGAAAAATATAATTTAGGTGAATGTCCTCATTCTATAATTATACATACACTAAAAGGATATGCTATTCGTTTTTATAATGATTCTATATTAGAACAAAGCCTATTAACACCATACCCAGAAGAACTTATGGATTTTTCAGATTCTGGAAAAGGTATTGTTAGAAAATAATGTATATTGTTAATTTTAATTTAAATTCAAGTTAATATTTCTCTTTTTAAAGTATAATATTTATTGTACATTTTAAAATGGGGGATTAAGCTAATGAAAACTTTTGATTTAGACAAATTGACTACATCCTTTATTCACTGGGCTATTACTAGTGGAATTAAACTTTTAATTAGTATTGTTGTACTGTTTTTAGGATGGAAACTTATAAGTACAGGATTAAAAAGACTAAATATATTTTTAAAAAAGAAAAATGTAGACCCAACGCTAACTGGTTTCTTTCATGCTTTTGCAGATATCGCATTAAAGATTTTACTTGTCATTTGTGTTATATCCTATCTAGGTGTTCAAACTTCAAGTTTTGCAGCAGTAATAGCTTCTGCAGGATTAGCAGTCGGACTAGCACTTCAAGGAAGTCTTTCAAACTTTGCTGGTGGCGTTATAATACTTCTTTTAAGACCATTTAATGTAGGTGATGTTATTGAAGCCTCTACTAAAAGTGGAACAGTTGAACAGATAGGTATTTTCTATACACATATTGTATCTGCTGATAATAAAGAAATAATGATTCCTAATGGTAGTTTAGTTAATGGAACTATTATAAACTATTCATCTAAGGATTTAAGAAGAGTAGATTTAACTTTTGGTGTTGGATACAATGATGATATTTTAAAAGTAAAAAATATTTTACATGAAATAATTTTGAAACATCCATTAATTCTTAAAGAACCAGAACCATTTATTGCTTTATCAGAACAAGCTGCAAGCTCTCTTAATTTTGTAGTTCGTGCTTGGTGTAAAAATGAAAATTACTGGACAATTTACTATGATTTATTAGAAGAATCTAAATTAAGATTTGATGAAGAGGGAATTTCTATTCCTTATCCTCAAATGGATATTCATGTTGATCAAATTAAAGAATAATAATAAAGCCAATGAAAATATTAAATTTTCATTGGCTTTTATCAAAAATTTTCCTTTAATAAAGATAAGATTTCTTCTGTTGTTAATTTATTAAATATATTACTATTTTCCATATCACTATCTAATATTGAATTTGTAATTTCTTTTTTCTTCTCCTGTAAACTAATTATCTTTTCTTCAATTGTTCCCTTAGCAATAAGCTTAATAACCTCTACTACATTTTTCTGCCCTATTCTATGTGCTCTATCTGTAGCCTGACTTTCTACAGCAGGATTCCACCATGGATCTAGGTGTATAACAATATCTGCACTAGTTAAGTTCAATCCTGTACCACCTGCTTTTAATGAAATTAAGAATACATTTGTATTATCAGTATTAAACTTATTTACAAGCTCTACTCTTTTTTCACCTTTAACGCTACCATCAATGTAATAAGAGGTAACCTCATTCTTTTCTAAAACCTCTTCTACTACTTTAAGAGCACTTGTAAATTGAGAAAATATAAGAATTTTGTGACCTTCTTGTATAGTATCAAGTACAATTTCTTTTAATGCATTTATTTTTCCACTACTTCCTAAAAAGTTTTCTGATACTAATGCTGGATGTAATGATATTTGTCTAAGCTTAGTTATATATGCTAGTATTTCAATACTCTCCTTTTTAAATTCATCTAATGAAACTTTTTTATCTATTAATTCATTAACATACTTAATATATGCACTATATACTTTCTTCTGTTCTTTTGTCATATCTACATAAACTATTTTTTCTATTTTTTCTGGTAATTCACTCAAAACATCTTTTTTTAATCTTCGTAATATAAACGGAGCTGTTAGCTTCTTTAAATCTTTAATCAAAACTTCTTCTTCTGATAAATTTCTATTATATCTAGTATTAAATGTTTTTTTATCAAACAAATATCCTTCCATTATAAAATCAAAGATTGACCATAATTCTAAAAGGCTATTTTCAATAGGAGTTCCTGTTAATGCAAATTTACTTTTTGCTCTTATTTCTTTACATGCTTTAGTTATTTTAGCACTTGGATTTTTTATATATTGGGCTTCATCTAAAATCATAAAATCAAATTTTAATTCTTTATATGAATCCAAATCATTTTTTAGTAAATTATATGAAGTTACTACTACATCAAATTCATCTAACTTTTCTAGCATTTTTTTTCTTTTCTCTTTAGATTCTGTATTAACAAGTACGCGTATACTAGGTGAAAATTTTGAAAATTCATTTTCCCAATTATATACTAGTGATGTAGGTGCAACAATCAATGTTTTTTTCCCCTCTTCACTTGTTATAAATGTAATAGCTTGCAATGTTTTTCCAAGTCCCATTTCATCTCCTAAAATTCCTCCAAGCCCTAATATACTTAAGCGTTTAAAAAAGTTGTACCCTTCAATTTGATAGCTTCTTAAAGTTGCATTTATATTCAATGGTAAATTAAACTCTTTATTTTCAAGAATCTGATTTTTAGTTTTATCTAACTCATCTTTTCCCTTATAATCTGCTACAATATTATTTAATTTTTCATATATATATGCGCTTTTATTTAAATTGAATTTTATAGTATCATCTGAGTAATCTGTAGATATATTCTCTAATAATTTTAATAGTTCTCTTAAGTTTATATCTTCTAAATCAATATACTCTCCTGAATTTAACTTATGATACTTTTTATTTTCTCTAAAACTCATTAATATATTTCTAAACTCATCATCTGGTATATTATTTATAGCATACTTAAATTCAAAATACTCTTCTCTTCCTCTTTGTACTTGAATATTAAAGTCTCCTTTAGAAAGATTTAATTTCCCTTTAAAATCTTCTGAATAATAAATTTCTCCAAGTTCATGAAGTTCATCTATTTTTTCATTAAAAAATTCAAATGCATTATCCTCACTTCCAATAAAAACAAATAAATCATCATTAACATTTCCAAATTTTAAATTTATAACTGTATTAATTACATACTTCTCTAATTTTGTATCTCTATAGATATATTTTTCTTTAATATCATTAAAAATATTAAATTCATATTCACCGTATACCACTTTTATTATAAGCTTTATATATTCGTCTCTATTAAAATAAAACTTAAATCTAGGTTTTTCAAAAACTAGTTGTTCTGAAATTTTATTATCTAAAATAAGTACATTAGTCATATCTTGAAGTGAAGGTATTAATTCCTTAAATATAATATCTTTATTATCAACATCAAAGCTAACTTCATTTTTATTCTCTAAGTTATCTATATATCTCAATAAAATATCTCTTTGCTTTTTTGATGGGCTATATATTGTTGTATCATATAAAAATAAATCACTATTTCCTCCAAACACTTCTGGTAGCTCTCTTGGAAATTTCATTTTAATACTTTCTTCCATCTCATATAATTCAATTGGAATTTCAATATCACTTTCTAAAATCTCTGTTTCTATATCTCTTGAAAAAAATCCTGAGCCTAAAAATATTTTTGATTCTTTTATGCCTAATAAAAAAGATTTTAGTAATCCATCTGGAATAATCATCTCTTTCTTATTTAAAAAACTATCTTGCCTTTTTCTAAAATTTCCTTCGCTACTTTCAATCTCAGACATAGAATTCATTACAGCTATAATCATTGCTGCTTCTTCATTAACAGTATAATCCTTTAATGAAAATGTAAAATCATTACTAAAGTCCATAGGAATATTATTATTATAATTTAAAAGAAACATTTTTATATCTTTTATTATGTACCTCTTTTTACTTGAGACTTCTCCAATTTTAAATTCAAAACCTATTTTTTTAGTCCAAATATTTTTATTAATATATACTTCCATGCAAACTAAACCTTTTTCAATACTAGGTAATAATTTTTGCAATAATTTACTTTCTTTATTTTCTTTTTTAAAAATTATCTTCATAATATTTTTTTGATCTAATATAAACTTTTTTATAAAGGGATCTTCTTTTAAATTCTCAACATTTTTTAAGTACATAGAAACAATATGACTACAACAATAATTTTCTTTTTTGCTATTCATAAAGTCCTCACAAGTGCATGAGGTAAATTCTATTTTTGAAGATATCATACCTATAATAAGTTTAGATTTATATGAACTATATAAATCTGATGATAGTATCTTACCTTGAAATGAAATTTTCCGTCCTTCTAATATCTTATAAGTACATTCTTCTATAAGTTCATTTTCTATAATCTTTCTTGCAGCATCTCTTGTCTTAATATTAATCCCATTTAAAAAGTCTTTCATAAAATTATTTTTAACCATAATTAATACTTCCTTTTAAAAATTAAGGATAGCAAAACTTGCTATCCTTAAAAATTATTTTACTTGAACACCCACTAGTGAGAATGGTTGAGCTCTTTTTATATCTACATTAACTAATTTTCCAATTGATTCATTATCACCATCAAAATTAACTAATTTACCATTTCTAGTTCTTCCCATTAATTTTGTTTCATCATTCTTACTAATTCCTTCTACTAGTACTTCTTGCACTGTACCTTCATAAGTTTTATTACTTATCGCGATATTTTTATTAACTAACTGAACTAATCTGTTAAATCTTTCATGCTTAACATCATCTGGAACTTGATTCTCCATTTTATCAGCTGGAGTATTGTTTCTTCTTGAGTAGATAAACATAAATGCTGAATCATACTTAACTTTATCCACTAAATCAAGAGTATCTGCAAAATCCTCTTCAGTTTCACCTGGGAATCCTACTATAATATCTGTTGTTATAGTAGCACCTGGAATTTCTTTTTTTATAAGATCTATTAAGTATAGGTATCTTTCTCTATCATAATGTCTATTCATTACTTTTAATAATCTATTTGATCCACTTTGTACTGGTAAATGAATTTGTTCACATATTTTATCACAATCTCTTATTGCATAAATAACATCTTCATTTAAATCTTTAGGATGTGATGTCATAAATCTTAATCTTTCTAATCCATCAACTTCATTGATTTTTCTAAGTAACTTAGCAAAATCAATATCCTCTTCAAGCCCTTTTCCATATGAATTGACATTTTGTCCTAAAATAGTTACCTCTTTATATCCTTTAGATACTAAATCTTCAATTTCTTTTATTATATCTTCTGATTTTCTGCTTCTTTCTCTACCACGTACATATGGTACTACACAATAAGTACAGAAGTTATTACATCCATACATTATTGTTACAAATGCTTTAATTGAACTTTCTCTATCTATTGGAATTCCTTCAACTATTTCAGTTTCTTTATCTAATATTTCTTTTATTTGAACTCCCTCAGTTTGTACTCTACTTAAGTATTCTGGGAATTTATATGCATTATGAGTTCCAAATATTATATCTACAAATGGGAATGTTTTTAAAACCTTATCTGCCATTCCTATTTGCTGCATCATACAACCACAAATAGCTATTATAAGATTTGGATTTTTCTCTTTTAATCTCTTTATAGCTCCTAAGTTACCAAAAACTTTATTCTCAGCATTTTCTCTTACACAGCAAGTGTTAAATATAATTATATCTGCTGTATCTCTATCTTCTGTTCTTGAATATCCTATTCTCTTTAACATTCCAGATATTTTTTCAGAATCTTCTTCATTCATTTGACATCCATATGTAGCTATAAAATATGTTTTATTTAAATTTTCTTTATTCATCAAAGTATTCCTCCATGTTTATAAATTACTTTTGTATTATAACATAATACAATATAAGTATAAAGATTACTTCTATTGTATTATTAATCTTTTAACCATGTACCAATATTTCCGAAAAACTCAAATCCAAATGTTTGATATAATTTTAATGCTACATAATTTTTACTATCTACATAAATATATAAATTATTTATATTATTTTTCTTAGCTAACTTACACATATAATTTAAAAGGATTTTTCCAAATCCTTTGCCTCTAAATTCTTTTAGTACTCCAAAATTAACAAGAATATATTTATTATTTCTCTTTATTATTTGTGCATATCCAATAGGAATATTACCTATATATTCAAAAATTGAAAAATCATTTATATAGTTGATAGTACTTTGTTCAAACTTAATATCCAGTTTATTAATTGGTATTCTATCAACACTATAAAAAATATTATTTTGAAGATATGCCCTAAGTTCTTCATCTTCATTTATTTTAAATTTTTTAAAACTTATATCTTCAACAGTAGTTATATTTGTAATATGGAGCACTTTCCTTAATAAGTTTACAGATTTCATTTTATAGAAAGAATTATTTTTAAGTAAAGAAATATTTTCATAATCCTCAATTCCTTCATAAATTAATACTTTTTTATTTAATTTACTTAATTCATTAATTTTGAAAAATTTAATATAATCTAATAATATATACATATCTAAAATTCTATATTCATTTAAACTAATTTTTTCTATCCAAATATAACCTATATATTTTTCATCATATTTTACAAAATAGAAGTTTTTCTTCAAAATATACTTATCTATATTCTTACTATTCATATACACTTCTAAAAAATTTTGATTAAAGGAAGCAAAATTTTTTTTTGTGAATTTCTCTAAAATATTTATATGTTTATTTTTAAACTTTTCAAAATTAACCATATTAACTCCTTTTATAAAGAAGAGGCTGTATCTAATGATACAGCACTCTATTTTTTATACATCTTTTATACTTAATCCAATTCTTTTACTAGCCTTATCTACTGATAAAATTCTTGCTTTTATTTCTTCTCCAACAGTTAATATCTCTTTAATATTATCAACTTTATTGTGACTTATTTTTGATATATGAACTAATCCATCTACACCTGCTTCTAATTCAATAAATGCTCCAAAATCACTTATTCTAACTACTTTCCCTAACACTACTGAATCTATTGGATATTTCTCATCAATTTTTGCCCATGGCTCTTCAGTTAACTCTTTTATACTTAAAGATAACTTTTTATTTTCTTTATTCATATCTATGATTTTCACATCAATAATATCACCAGTTTTTAAATAATCTTGTGCTTTTTTAACATGATTCCAAGATATTTGTGATAAATGAACTAATCCATCAATACCATTTACTTCTACAAATGCTCCAAAATCAGTAAATCTTTTTACTTCTCCTGAAACAACCATTCCAACTTCTAACTTATCCCATGTAGCTTTTGCAAGTTCATTTTCTTTTTCTTCTAAAATAGCTCTTCTTGAAGCAACTATTCTGTATGGTCTATCTAATTTTAATTCAATTAAAATTACTTCAATTGTCTTATTTAAAAATTCGTTTTTATCTTTTATAAATTTTGTATCAATTTGTGATCCAGGTACAAATATTCTTATTCCTCTATAAAATCCAATAATTCCATTTTCTTTTATTTCAGAAATTTTAAGTTCAAACTTCTCTTTATTTTCAAAAAAGCTTTGTAGTTCTTCTAAAGCCTCTTCTTTTTCATATTCTAATCGTGAAAGCACTACTAAGTTATCCCTATTAGCAAGCTTAATTACTTTTGCAGTAATTGAATTTCCAACTGTAATTCTTTCTAAAAATGCCTCTGGTTCTTCTTTTGATGTAAGTTCATTACGTGGAATTATTCCATCTGTCATATATCCAATTAGTGAAACAGTTAATCCATCTCTTGTTTTTGATAATATTTCCCCAGTAATTTCCTCTCCAACTTTAATTTTTCTGTCCATTGAGTTCATAAGTTCTAATTGTTCATTATTTTCGCTGCTATTATCTATCATAATTACAACCTCCTAGTAAATCTTATGGTATAATCCCATTTTTTCATTTGATTTATTTAAATTTATTTCATAACATCAATAACTTCTTCAATTATCCAGTCTGGTGTTGATGCACCAGCTGTTATTCCTACAACTTTTATATTTGGATTCTTTATATATGCATCTGTTAACTCTTTTGCATTTTCTATATGAATTGTATTTTCACAATTTTCTTTTGCTATTTGATACAATTTTGTTGTATTCGAACTATTTTTACCACCTATAACTATTACTGCATCTACTTTTTTTGATAAATCTAATACACTTTTTTGTCTAACTTCTGTAGCAGAGCAAATTGTGTTAAAAGCTAATAATTCTTTTGTTTCAAAAGATAAATTAGAAATAGCTTTTTGCCAGTTTAACTCTTTTTCTGTGGTCTGAGATACAGCACATACTTTAGATGGAATCTCTTTATCAAATTCACCATTTTTTGTAATGATAGCATTATTATCACACCACCCATTAATTCCAACAACTTCTGGATGTTTTTCATCTCCAAGTATTACAATATCATATCCCTTTTCAGAATATTTTCTCACTTTTTTTTGTATATTAGTCACAAATGGACATGTTGCATCTATTATATTTAATTTTTTTTCTTTTAATTTTAAAATGACCTCTTCTGATACACCATGTGACCTTATAATTACAGTATCACCTTCATTTAATTCATTAATATCATCTAATTCTACTGCAAAAATATTATTTTCACTTAAATAATTTACTACATCATTGTTATGAATTAATGGTCCTAATGTATATATTTTTTTCTCATATTCTTTTTGAATCTCTATTGATTTATCAACTGCTCTTTTAACGCCAAAACAAAATCCTGCGCTTTCAGCTAATATTATTTTTCTCATTTTTATTCTCTCCAAAACTATTAATTAATTTTTAAATATATTTGATCACAAATCTTCTTTGTTACTTCACTTATATTTAAACCTGTTGTATCTATTTCAATAGCATCATCAGCTTTTTTTAATGGATCTATAGCTCTTGTGCTATCTTCATAATCTCTTCTTATAATATCTTTTAATATTTCATCGTATGAGCATTCAATATCTCTATTTGATAATTCCTTATATCTTCTATCTGCTCTTTCTTCTGGTGTTGCTGTTAAAAAGAACTTGAACTTTGAATCTTTTAATACAACTGTTCCTATATCTCTTCCATCCATTATTACATTGAATTTTTTAGACATTTCACGTTGAAGTTCAACTAATGCTCTTCTAACTTCTTTTATTGATGCATATGCAGATACAATAGAACTAATATGTGGCATTGTTAGCTCATCTTGAATATTCACTCCATTTAAATAAAGATCATCATTTTCAAAATGCATTTCCATTCCTTTTATCATTTCTAATATCTTTTCCGTATCAGTTGAAACAAATTTATTTTTTTCTGCCATTAAAGCTACAGCTCTATACATTGCTCCTGTATTTATATACATTAAATCAAATTCTTTTGCTACTAATTTAGCTATTGTACTCTTCCCCGCTCCTGCTGGTCCATCTATCGCTACTGCTATTCTCAAAGTTAATCCACCTTTCATTTTTTGCGTTTACAAATTTATTATATAGCTTTATTTTCCTTTAAACAAGTTATTTAAATATTACTTCCAGCAATATATCCTGTTGAAAGTGCAATTTGCACATTATATCCTCCAGTAAATGCATCTACATCCATGACCTCACCTGCAAAAGCCAAATTATCTATAATCTTACTTTTCATTGTAGATGGATCTATTTCTTTAGTGCTTATACCTCCTGATGTTACAATAGCTTCTGCTATAGGGCGTAATCCCTTCACTTTAAACTTAAAGTTCTTTATTAATTGAACTAAGTTTTTTCTTTCTTGCTTTGTAATTTCATTTACCTTTTTATTTTCATCTATATTTGATAACTCTACAATTATTGGGATTAATTTTTGAGGTAAAAGAGCATCTAATGACTTTTTAAATTCTTTATTTAAGTTTTTCTTAAAATCATTTTGAACTCTTAAGTCTAATTCCTTTAGCTCTAAAGCTGGTTTTAAATCAATTATTAGTTCATACTCTTTATCTTTATTTTTTATAAATCTACTTCCCTTTAATGCTAGAGGTCCTGATACTCCAAAATATGTAAATTTAATTTCACCAAATTCTGAATATACTTTTTTAGAATTTTCTAAGATCTCCACGCCTATATTTCTTAAAGATAATCCCATTATTTCTCTTAAAAATGGGGCATCTAATTCAATTGGTACTAATGATGGTTTTAAATCAATTATTGTATGACCTAATTTTTTACTCATTATCTGACCTTCACCTTTAGATCCTGTTAATGGATATGATGCTCCTCCAGTTGCAATAATTAAATAATCAACATTTAATACTTCCTTATTATTTATTTCTACTCCTGTAATTAAATTTGTTTTTTCATCTTTAATTATTTTAGTTGCTTTACTTTCTAACATTAACTTAACTTTACTTTCTTTAAGTGCTATATTTAATCCTTTAATTATGTCAGATGATTTATCAGAATCTGGAAATACACGTCCTCCTCTTTCACCTTTTAATTTTATTCCTCTACTTTCAAAAAACTCCATTGTATCAATATTTGTGAATGTATATAATGAACTATATAAAAAATATGGATTTCCTGGAATAAAATCAAAAAACTCTGAAATATCCTTAGTATTAGTTACGTTACATCTACCTTTTCCTGTTATAAAAAGTTTCTTTCCTATTCTATCGTTTCCTTCAACTAAAATAACTTTATTTTTTTCACTAGCCTTTACTGCTGCCATTATTCCAGCTGGCCCTGCACCTATTACAATTACTTTTTTCAAAAAAATTCACTCCTCTTTGTATAAATTTTTAGAAATTCTTCTTCTTTTATAATTAATATTTCTTTTCCTTTTTCTATTAATGCTATTGTTTTTAAATATTTTGTAGAAAATCTATCGTTTCTGAATTTACCGCAAATTAATATATCTATATTAGGAATAAAACTTCCAATTGTATTCCCTCCTAAATTTCTTATTACTCTATATGCTTCATATCTAATAACACCAGTTATTTTTCCAGTAAATAAAATATTTTTCCCATTTAAGTTTACTTTTTCTAAATTACTTTCTTTAAACTGAATTTGATTATATTCTAACAAAATATTTATTAATGTTAAAATATAATATAAATCTTTTGCTTTAATATCCTTTGAATCATAATAATTTTTTAGTGAATTCTCAAGAATTATTAATTCAAAATTCAAATTAATCAAAAACAAACTTAAATATCTATATGTGTCTATATCTCTTACAATTATTTTAAAAATACTAACTTCTTTAATTTTTTTCTCAAATTGATTAATTTCTATATTTATATAACGTATTTCATCATCTTTTTTTATTAGCACTGCTGTTAGTATTCTATTTTTAAAATCATCTATTAAAAAAAATTCCATTTTCACTCCAAAAAAGCTAAAAGAAAAATTTTTCTTTTAGCTTTTAAATTATTTTTCTAAATCAGAAATTGTTTTGTTATTTATTTGATATATTTTATAATCTTCCCAAATTCTTTCAAGTGATCCAAAAATATTTGCAATATTTTCTTTTTCTCTCATCCCAACAGCTATAATAAGAGCATTTATAAGTGATAATGGAGCTACTAAAGAGTCTACAAATGATGCCATATTACTTTGAGCTATTAGTGCCATATCTGATTTTGTTGCTAAAGGAGAATTTGCACTATCAGTAATTGCAACTACTTTTGCACCTCTGGATTTTGAAAAATCTAATGCATCAATCGTTTTAGATGCATATCTTGGAAATCCTATACCAATAACAAGATCTCCTTCTTTTACGTTTATAATTTGCTCAAATATATCAGATATTCCATAGCTTACAGTTCTTACATTTTGTAAAATAATATTTAGATAAAACCCTAAAAATTCTGCAACTGCTGTAGAACTTCTAAGCCCAATTATATAAATATTTTTAGCTTTAAATATTTCATCTACTACTTGTTCAAATACTTTTGTATCAATTTTTTCAAGAGTTAACCTTATATTTTCCATATCTGATTTTAAAACACCTTTTAAAGCATCTTCATCAGAAATATAATCATTAGATAACTCTAACCTTTGCACTGTTGTAAGTTTATTTTTTATAAGCTCTTGCAATGCTTTTTGAAGTTTTGGATAACCTGAAAAACCTAATTCATTTGCAAATCTTACAACTGTTGATTCTGAAACTCCAACTGAAACTCCAAGTTTAGCTGCTGTCATAAATGCAGCTTTATCATAATCATTTAATATATATTCTGCAATTAATTTTTGACCCTTACTAAGTTTAGAAAACTTAGCTTGAATTAATTTCATTAAATCCTTATTATCATTTAAATCAATATCTTTAATCTCTTTCATAATATACCTACTCTTTTTTATTTAATTAAGCACAATAATTTTAACATTTCATAAATGTTAATGCAATTAAAATTTCATATTTAAATTATCTAAAATTTCAATATGAAATTTTATGCATTCTTTTCTATAACTAAAAGTCTAGGCGCAAGCATACTTCTATTAATATATTTATGTTCTAAAACAGCAAATTTATTTTTGGGTAAGTTTGATACTAACTCCATTATGCAAGCCTCTTCTTTTTCTCCTTCATCATGCCCAACATAAATGCATATTGTCATAATTCCATTTTCTCTTAATAATTCTAATCCTTCATTTATGCTACTAATTGTTGAATCTGCTTTTGTAGTTACCCATTTATTCCCGTTACCAGGTAAAAATCCTAAGTTATACATAATACAGTCTACTTTTTCTTCTTTAATAAAATTTATTAGTTTATCATGTGATTCATTTATAATAACTACATTTTTAATTTCTTTCTTTAAATATTTTTCGCATGCTTCTTTTTGTATATCAAAAGAATATACCTTTTCAAACAGTGTTGCTAGAAAATCAGTGTCATGTCCATTTCCTAATGTACAATCTATTGCTACCTTTTTTTCTATTACATACTCTTTAATTATATTTTGAGCTATTTTACTTATATCATCTATATATTTATACATTTTATCCTCCCTCAATTTTTATTTCTAATAAATTAAAATTACTTTTTTTCAATTCGTCTATTATTATTAATAATTCTTTTTCATTTACATGCATTCTATACTCTATATTTAAAACTTCTATATCTCCTTTATACTCCACCGAAAATGATGTAAAGTCAACTGCCTTTACAATTTTATTAATATTTTCAATAGGCTCTTTTGTATTCTTAGGTAAATATATTTTTAATGATAATCTTTTAAACTCTCTATTTCTATTAAATAAATGTACTATCTCTAAACAAATTATTGAAACTAGCATAGTACATGTTCCAATTTCAAATAATCCTGTTCCTATACTCATACCAATTCCTGCTGATACCCAAATACTAGCTGATGTTGTTAGACCTTTAACTATATTTTTATTTAATATAATAGTACCTGCACCAATAAATCCAATTCCAGAAACTATTTGAGCTCCCATTTTACTTATATCAACTGTAATTCCTTCTGTTCCTATTAAATTAGTAAATCCATATATAGAAATTAGCATAATAAGTCCACTTCCAAGCCCAACTAAAAAATGTGTTCTAAATCCTGCTTCTTTTGATCTATAATCTCTTTCTAATCCAATAATGCCTGGTATTATTCCTGATAAAATTAACCTCAAAAAAATTTCTAGATTCACTATCTCATCTCCTTCATAATGCTATATGTTATAAAAAATAAAAGTGCTATCTTAAAATAAATAATTCTTACATTAATAGCTTGTACTCGATGAGTGTTGTACAAATTATTAATTAAATTTAATAACTCAAGTAGAAAAATTAAGTTCTACTTGAGTTATTTTATTTGACCTTTCTCTTAAGTTTCTACCAATTTTTTTAAGACAGCCACTTTATTTCAATTTTAATAAAGACATCTATTATTATTATTTAATAATAATATCCATAATAATGGGTTATTTCCAAATCCTGTTCCATAGCCACCACAGTTTCCAAATCCACAATTCCCGAACCCTTGATTGCAAAATCCATTGCCATAGTGATTGCATGAATTACATCCAGTATTACAACAGCTATTACAACAACAATTTCTTCTTCTTGACATAAGTTTATCACTCCTTTTCTTTTGTTTTATTTAATATATAATATGATTTGTTTATATTCTATGCTACTATTATTTTATAAATATATTTTAGGAGGATTTTAATTATGAATGAACGAACTAGAGCTATTGTTCCACGAAATGTTATTAATGCTAAAATGATGTATATGTTATATATTTTAAAAGAACTAGCTAAAGGTAATACTGTTTTTGGAAATAAAGTTCTTTCTACATTTAAAGAAACATTCCAATCATCTTCATTACCTTTTCCAGTATCATCAAGTACAATATATGAAAGCTTATATGAACTTGAAAAATGTGGATATGTTATATCTAAATGGAGTGGGGATGAAGCTTCTAATAAGCGTAGTAAAAAAATATATACAGTTACAGATTCTGGGATAAATTATTTAAATAATCATTTAGCAGACTATGTTAGTAACTTAGATAAAAATAAAGCTACTCTTGATCAAATAAAAGCTCTTTTATTAAAATAAGATATCTTTTTAGATATCTTATTTTTCACTTCTCTTAATAGCCTCTTCTTCAATACTTTTATTTTTAATAGCTATTTTTTCTTTTAATATATTTTCTTCAGCACAAAGATAATCTAACCTCTTCAATACATCTCTATATCCTTGCTTTATATATTCATTTCTACATAATTCTTTATATGTAACTTTATCTATATCTTCTTTCAATATTTTTTCAACATTATTTCCATAAATTTTTTTCAAAATCAAATAAAATCCATTTGTAATTATTTTTTTATCTTTTTCCTGTTCGATATCTTTATTTACTTTTTCAATTATTCCATATAATTGATAAATATAGCTTAATTCTTTTAAATTATACTTATCACTTAAGGATGCAACGGCACAAGAATAACCTTTATTTATAGGTAATATATATGGTATATTCTCAATATTTGATGTTAATATAAATCTAACACTTTCATAAATTGCTGTACAAATATCTAATCTAATTACATTCGCATTTGCACAAACTTCTTTTATTTTAAATCGCTCCTCATACTCTCTTTTTTCTTCAATAAGCTTATACTCCTCCTTCTTTTTTCTTTCATGCATCTTATTATTAATAATCCAACTAAATACTCCTCCAAGTACTGAACCAGTTATTATTGATATTGCTGATATTATAGATGTGATTACTGGTATTGGCATATTATTCTCTCCTCTCATAAATAATTCCTATAATATTATTCCTTAAAAAAAAATTTTTATGAAATAAATTTAATATCACTTATTATATATGAACTCTGTACTTTTTTTGTTTATTATTTATTTATATTTTTTTCATACAAAATAGGTATAATAATAATAGTATACATATTTGGAGGAATGAATCATGTTCGAAAATAATCTACTAGTTTTAAGCATATTTTCTATGCTTTTTGCTCAATTTTTAAAAATACCTATTGGTTATATTATAGATAGAAAAATCAATTTTAAACGAATTTTTGAAACTGGTGGAATGCCTAGCTCTCATTCTGCATTTATTGTTTCTCTAACGGTTGGTATTGCTAGAAAAAATGGAATTCATTCATCTATCTTTGCGTTGTCTTTAGTTATGGCTTTTATTGTAATGTATGATGCAATGGGAATTCGCCGTGCAGCTGGGCAACATGCTAAACTTTTAAATATAATTGTTGAAAATGAAGAGGCTGATAAAAAACTTGGACTTCCACAAATTAAACTTAAAGAACTTTTAGGGCATACTCCATTTGAAGTATTAGGTGGTGCAATTTTAGGAATTATTATAGGTCTTATTTTTCCTTTATAAAAAAAGATTGGTACAGATTAAATCAGTACCAATCTTTTTTCAAATTCTCTATAAATTCTAAATAAATTATATGCATCGTCTCCCGAATTATGTTGTGATCCTTTAAATTCTAAATTAGCTTCTATTAATCCATTTGTTAAAGATAGCATATCCTCCCTATTTAAAATATCTTTACATAAAACCTCTTGAAAATCTATATTATTCGTTATAATCCTTAATGCGTCTTTACTTTTTTTGAGATTTCTATTAAAATCATTTTTTAAAACTGAAATATCATTTCCACCCCAAAATAAAAATAATGCCTTTTCATCATTTATCCATTGTCCAAAATTTTCAAAAACATTATTAAATTCATTAGCATTATCAATTTCTTCTTGATTTAATGCTGTTATTTCAATGCATTTTTGAGTTAATTCACTAACCTCTTGTGGTTTAATTAGATTATAGTATCTAGAAATGTCTTTAGTTTTTAAGTCTATTTTACATGCACCTATACTTATAATTTCTACACTTTTAAAATCTACTAAACAATTCATTTCAAAGTCAAAGAATACTAATGTCTTTGCAGTTTCAATGCTCTTTTTTAATTTTTCTAATGTTGAATTTCTATTTATTATTTTTCTATACTCTTTTCCTGCTTTCTTGCATTTAATATAGACATTCATAGACACCTGTTTTTCTTTTTTTAAAAACCGTCCAATATTTCTATATTCAACAATTTCTTTTAAATTTATTTTATCTAAAAAGAATTTAAGACTACTATAGGTTGTATTATTACTTTTAGATAATATTATTCTTGAACTTTTATTATTAGTAAAAACTCTAATTTCTGATTTTTCTTTTATTTCTTTTATTTTCTCTAAAGAAATAACATTATTTAAAAGATGCTCCAAACTTTCAATAGTTCTTTTTTCAGATGTATCTCCCTTTAAGTTTTTCTTAATTTTCATAAATACAACATTTGTAGTAATGTCTTTTATTACATAATTTAGTTTATAACTATTATTATATTTTTCTATACAAAAATATACTCCTACATTATCTTTCATTAGTGTATTTCCCTTCATTTATGTATTAATATAATTATTTTATCATCTTTTAATTCCTTTTTCTATAAATTTGGATCTTACTTCATATAAATATACTGATAGGAATTATTTGTATCGTATTTTCTATTCTTATCTTTTCAAGTACCGGAATTTCAATTCCTATATTAATATTATCAAAAATATTTTTTATCTTTAATAATAAATTTTCATAAAAAACTGTTTGATCTAATTTTCTTAATAAACTTATGTGCTCACTGCTTGCACTTTTTTTTATTAACTTGCCAACAATATTTACCATACAACCTATATTAGAACTTCTACAACAATTTGAGTTAAAAAAGTTTTTTCCATTAACTTGTAAGATATATTCATCTTGCTCATTTTGAATTATTAAATCCATAAGCCCATCCTTTTCCATATTCTGTTTCATTTTTTCTAAAATTATTTTTATATTTTTTGTTTTTAGTAATGCGTCTTCTGGAATTAATGGATCTAATACTTTTTCTCCGTATCCATCTATAACAAGCAAAATGCTTTCAATATAACTTAAAGTTGTATTTTCAATTAATGTTCCTTTTAAAAATACATAATCTCCACTTTTACAACTATTTCCATTACAATATTTCTTTAAATTTCCTGAAGCTATTAAATTATTACAAAAATCCATATGGTATACATATGCTGTATATATTTCTGTTATTTGCTCTTCACATCTTGTTCCACCACGCTGTTCATTAGTTCTATCACATAGTTCTAAACTTGTTTCAGTTTTTACATCTGATTTATTATATCCTTTAAATCCTTCTCTTTTATCTTTATTTTCTCTATCCTCTAGATAACATGTATTTTGATTTTGTTTATGTTCACGCGATGTTAAGCCTACATCCCATATCTTTCGCCTTGTTTTTATATCTATATATCCATAAGAGTTACCTTGAATGGAATTTATACTTTTTACTAATATATCATCTAAATAAATTAATATTCCTATTCCTAGATTATCTATCATACTACATCACCTCTATATAGTTTATTCAACATATCTAAATAAATTTCCCTTTCTTTTATTCTAGCTTTAAATAGATATAAAAGGTATAATATAAACTATTAACTTACAAAGGAGATTTAAAAATGAATACTTTAAATGAAAATTTAAAAAATGCACTAAAAAAGAAGAATTTTGAATCATTAACAACAGTTCAAGAAAAAACTATTCCTCTATTTTTAGAATCAAAAGATATAATTGTTGAAGCTAAAACAGGAAGTGGAAAAACTCTTGCATTTCTTCTTCCATTATTTAACAAAATAGAAGAGGATAAATCTAGTATAAAGGCACTTATTCTAGCACCTACTCAAGAACTTGCATCTCAAATATATAATGAAGCTCTTCTTTTAAAAGAAGAATCAAATCTTAATATAACATCGGCACTTCTTATTGGTGGTGCGAATATTAATAACCAAATAAAAAAACTTAAAGAAAAACCTAGCATTATTATTGGTACACCTAAAAGAGTTTTAGAACTTATTAAACTAAAAAAACTTTCTTGTCATACAATTGATACTTTAGTTCTTGATGAAGCTGATCACCTTTTAGATAAAACTAATTCTAAAACTACAAATTTAATAAGAAAATCAACTTTAAAAAATACCCAAGTAGTTGCATTCTCAGCTACAATTGATGAAAGTACAACTTCACGTGCTCTTTCACTTATGAATAAAGGGGAACTTGTTAAAGTTAATGAAGAAAAACTTGGATCAAATCTTTCTCACATTATTGTTGAATGTGATAGACGTGATAAATATGAAGTTACAAATAAAGTTTTAAATACTTTCTTTGATTCTAAATGTATTATTTTCACAAATTCAAAAAATGATTTAAATCTTTTAAAAGAGACTTTAGATTTTCATAAGAAAAAATCTGTTGTTTTAAGTGGCGATAAGAACAAGTATGATAGAAAGCTTGCTTTATCTAACTTTAAAAATGGTGATACTGATATTCTTGTTTGTTCAGATATTGCTGCAAGAGGTTTACATATTCCAAATATTGATTATATTATAAATTTAGATTATCCACTAATGTCGAATGAATATGTTCATAGAGCAGGTCGTGCTGGACGTAATAATACATCTGGAACTTCTATTTGTATTGCAACAAAAAGAGATTTAAGCTTTATAAAAAAATATTCTGATGATTTAAATATTTCTTTTGATAAAAAAGAAATGTGGCATGGACAATTAATTTAAAAATAATAATAGCCTCTTTTAAGAGGCTATTATTATATAATAAATACTATAGTAAATATGTAGAAGATTTATTCCACCATATATTATTAAGCTAAATATAGAAATAATATTTATTTTCTTTAATTCACTTTCATCGGCAATTTTAAATAAAGAAATTAATCCATAAATAATAGCTCCAATTACTATGATTTTAAGAAAAAATCCTTTCAATGGATTTTCTACAAAACCTTCCATTAATAAATTTCCTTCTTCAAAATATCCAGTACTAGTTAATACTATTGTGAATATATAATCTGTTACATTTAGGAAATATAGTCTTATTAGATTTTTCTTTATTTTACTATATGTAATATTAGTTAATCCTAAAAAAATAAAGCAACACCTCCATATTTTAGTATTGCCTTACTTTTTTATTTATAATCTACTTCTTTTTAATTTCAAATGAGTAAATATTAGTTGCTTTTACATCAATATTTTCTCTATAAGTAAATAATCTATTTATTAATTCATTAAATTCTTTTGTATCTTTTTCTCCTTTATATGCATCATCTGGAAAGCTTACTCTAACTTTCTTAGCCTTATGCATATAAGTTACTTCATCATCTTGTGGTGCTGGTTTAAATTTTAATGTTATAACAGCTCTATCTGCAAGTGCTAATGCTATATCATCAATATATCCATCATAAATTCCTATTTTTTCAACTGTTGATCCTTCAAAATTTCCGTATGTTGAAACTTCCCATCTTCCATACACACTTCTAAATCCTTCATTAAAATCAGATACATCAATATCATCACTTTCTAATGACTTACCACATATTGGGCAAAACATATATTCAGCATCATAATATTTATCACAACTTGCACAATGTTTCATATTAGTATCTTTCGTATTCATACAATTCATGTTCATCCCTCGTTTCTTTTTCTTTAATTATACTAAATTATATTCCCATTTTTATTATTTTTTCAAAATTTTATATTTTATTAACTTTATCTCTAAATTTCTATTATAAAATATTAGCTTTTAATTTTTAATATATTACTGTCAGAGCAGAAATTTTCAAAATTATATAAAATAAATATTTCATCTACTTCTATTTCTTTCAATAATTTTTCCATACTTCCATTAAATAATCTAAGGTCAACTACATGAATCTCTTCATAATGATTTGTTAAAAATGGAATTAAAGAATTTGCAAATGAATCCTTTATAATTAAAATCTTTTTTCCACTATTTATATTTTTACTTTTTATCTTTAGATAAGGATTATTTCCTCTTAAATAAACACTATATTTATCTCTTTCATTTAATGCCTCTAAATTATATAACGAATCATACTTCACATCATTTATACTCATCTCTATATTTTCTATTAGAATATATGAAAGTACATCTCCTTCATTAAATATCGGTTTTGCTTTAGAATAAAATGTACCATAAAAATCATTACTTTTAATAGCCTCATTTCTAATATCTATTGCTTCTTCTCCCTTATCCTCAATAAACTTTTCATATGCTAAATATGCTCCATTTATGTTCCAGTGATGATCTGTTTTATAATATAATGGTGTCTCTTTATTCTTTTTAAATAGAGTTACTAAATCTATTAGATTAACTCCCGCTATTTTTTTATAAATTTCATCTATCTCTTTTTCTTGATTTACTAATGGAGGATGTCCTTTAATCTCATTTTTATATACTTCATAAGAGTTAGGTGCAATCATAAATGTTATATCCTCATTTCTTTTTTTAGCAAATTCTAGTATTGAATTAATATTATAGTCCTTTCTATAATTATCAACTTGGAAATATTTTAAAAACAAATAATCATTTTTTCCAAATAACACACCGTTATTTTCTAATTTATAAAGTACTCTCTCATTCAGTGCTTTTAATGAAATAAAGTTATCACGAAATATAAATTGATCATTTATATAATCATTATAATTTTTAGAAAAATCTCCACTAATAAAATTATTATAATTAAATTTAACTTCCTTTTTTAATTTTCTATTTTCTAAATTAGAATACTCTTTTATTGGGTTAATAATATCAAGAATACTTATCCCACCAATAAATATGCAGAAAAAATATATAAGATAATTTCTTTTCATAAGCTTCTTCTCTCTTCCCTTAAAATCTAAAATATAAAAATGGGTTATAACTTGAATCAACTATATATGAAATACTTAATATAAATATACTCATTAAAATAACAGTCCTCAAAATTTCATTTTTTATAAATTTTTCATATAGCTTTTTAATTATAGGTGTAGATAATAAAACTCCAATAATTAAAATTACTCCATAATTCTCTAAATAATATATCCAAGCTCCATCCTTATAAATAAACATAGTTTTAAAATATATTATGCCTTCCTCTAAATTACTTGTACTAAATATAAGCCATCCTATAGAGAGTAGTATTAAAGTATATATATGTGACCATATTCTATATTTGTCAAGAATGTTTTTTAAATACGTTTTCTCTATTAAAATTAATACAAAAAAGTATAAACCCCATAAAACAAAATTATATTCTGCACCATGCCAAATTCCTGTAGCTATCCAAACTAAAAATAAATTTCTAAGAAGTTTTACTTTCCCTTCACGACTTCCACCTAATGGTATATACACATACTCTTTAAACCAACTACCAAGTGTTATATGCCATCTTTGCCAAAACTCTGTTATACTTCTTGATATATATGGATATCTAAAATTAATTGGAAACTTAAATCCTAAAATTTCTCCAAGTCCAATTGCCATTAAAGAATATCCTGAAAAATCAAAATATATTTGCAATGAAAATGCAATTATTCCAAGCCAAGCTAAAGCTGTAGGAATATTATTTACATTCATACTCCCTATCTCTTCCAAAAGCATTCCTATATTATTTGCTATTAATACTTTTTGTCCTAATCCTAATATAAAATTTTCTATACCACTTTCAATCATTTCCTTTGAAATACTTCTAGAATTCAATCTTTCACTAACATCAGTATATTTTACAATAGGACCTGCAATTAATTGAGGAAACATACTTACAAATGCTCCAAAATTAATTATATTTTTTTCAGTACATATCTTTCCTCTATAAACATCAATACTATATGATAATACTTGAAAAGTATAAAAACTTACTCCTAGTGGTAATGTTATTTGAACTTCATTAAAAGAAGAGGCAGTTATTCTATTTAGAATTTCTATAAAGAAATTCATATATTTAAAAACAAATAAAATTCCTATATTAAATATTATTATTAAAATAAATAGACTTATTCTAAACTTATTTCTTTTAACTATCTCAATCCATATACTAAAAAAATAATTTATTAATATAGAAAATACTATTAATAAAAAGTATTTTCCTTCTCCCCATGAATAAAAAAGTAGACTTCCTAGAAGTAATACTATATTTTTAAATTTTTTAGGTACAATGTAGTATATTAAGAAAAATATTGGCAAGAATCTAAATATAAATACTAAACTACTAAATACCATAAAACCTCCATACTATATTGAAAGCTGCTTAAATTATCTTAAGCAGCTTTTATATTATTTAAATGAATTTTCAAATTCCTCTATAACCTTGTTCATGTTCCCTTGTCCTTCTTCATAATCTGGTATTATAAAAAATCCAAGATAATTTCCTTTTTCTATAAATTTAGCATTCTTTATAAATTCTTCTTCATTTGGATAAGGTCTCATACTTCCCTTGTATTCCTCTAAAGATTTTTTAACATTTTCCATTTTACCATCTTTAACTTTAATTATAGCTATAGTTTCTAACCCTGTATTTATCATACCTTTTTCTATAACGTACTCTTCTATATCATCTAAATTTAATTTTAAAATCTCTTTAGCTTGTTCATCATCAACTTTACCAAGAGATCTTAACTCAACTTTCCCTTTAATATTTTCTACAACCTTATCTATTTCTATATCTTTTACCTGCTCTTGTGCTGTTCCACTTCCTGAATTAGAATTATCTCCACCACATCCAACAAAAATAGTGCTAGTCATAGCTACTGCTAAAATTAATAATACTACTTTTTTTCTCATACCATTTCTCCCATACTATAAAACTTTTATATTTAAAATTATACAACATTATTAATTTTTTGTTAACACATTTTATTTGTACATTAAAAAAGAGTTTTAGCAAAACGCTAAAACTCTATATGTCAGATATTGAAAGTCCTTTAATATAAGCTTGATATTTAAATGAGTTATAAAAATCTCTATTTACTTTATAATTAAAATAAATTGGTATACTATCATATACATACTTAAGATTTAAATTTAAATACTTTTCACATTCTACTGCTAAGTAGTATAAATCTTGGCTTGATTTAGATGCCATATATCTTAGAAGTAGGATATTTATCTCAGTATCCATTTTTGATACTTTTCTTGCAAGCTTTAGTGCTTTGTTTTTTGCATCTTGGGCTTTTAAAAAAGATTCCATTTTATTATAATATATCTCTTTTATCATAGTATCCCCTCCTTAACTTTTTATCTATTATATCATTTTTAAATGAAATTTAAAGAGGTTTTGTATGAATTTTATTTTAGTTTTTTGTTAATTACAAAGTATCATTTACGAGTATTTTAATTACGAAAAAATATTATAGGATTTTTTCATTGAAAACATTTTCTAATCCTATTTTCTTAATCTTTTCTCTTATTTCTTCTCTTTCTGTTAAATATAATGCTTCCTTTTTCATTCTATCAAAGAAAACCGATCCAGCAAAAGTATATCTTAACTTTCTCCCTTCCTTCTTCCCTATCATTTCATTAGCAAATCCTATTATATCTCCAACAGCTAAATTCCTTGGAAGTGTTAAAAGCTTCATTCCCATAGCCCATCTAACTGCATTTAAACCAGCTAATGAGCCTGTAGTCATAGCTTCAGTATGTCCAACAAATAGCCC
>NZ_JBOGCC010000128.1:0-13596 GCF_051656525.1 Clostridium sp.
AATTAAAGAACTAAAATTAGAATTTCTTAGGAGGATTTAATATGAGGAATAAACACGAGACGGTAGATGTATACAAATTCAATTATGGGAATAACAGTTGCGATAAGTGCGAGTACTGGGATGGATTTAATTTAATAGGGGAATGTGATTTGAATAAAAAAGACACAATGAGATATAACAGTTGTGGCAATTTTAAAGATAAGAAATAAAATAACATTTTTAAAGGAGATTGTATGAACAATCAGCATGAAAAGCTATATGAAATTAAATTAATTAGTGTAGATAGTGAAACAGGAAAAACGTGTGAAATAATTATACTCGATGAATATGATTGGAGAGATAGATACAATGTCGTGGACACTAGAAAATGCAAGAAAAGATTATAGAAATACAAATCCAGTATGTTCATATTGTAAGTTTTACGAATATAAATTAGATTTAGGACTTGATATGTACTCGGTAGACAGAGATATTCACTATTGCAAAGTTAAAGAAAAAGAAGTAGGTAACTTAGATAAGACAGCAAGAAAATGTATTTATTATACAGTAAAAATATAAGGAGAATTATTATGCAAGGTAAAGAATTAGTAATAAAGCAATTAGATCTACTCGTAGAAATGGCGGAGCATTGTATTAATAAAAAGAGAACTGAAGGCAATAGTACTAAATGTGAAGATTGTAATTTGCATTGGAATTTTAGTGTAAGTAGTCATGGTTGTTTTCTATGTGAAACAGTCGACTATGGTAAATTCATAGAGGATTTAGAAAGTGTATGTATGTCTCAAGGAATAGAATATAGAGATAAGCTAAATAGAATAGCAAGTATATTCGTAACAGAATGTGAATAATAAAGGAGATTTATTATGAAAACATATAATAGAAATAGAAAGAATGTTACAACAATAAGAGGATGTAAACATAGGAAGTATCAGTTTGATATAAAAGAAGCATGGAGTGTATGTTTATTAACAAATACTAAGTGTTCTTGCTATATGCCCCCTTCTACACTTGAAGCTGCTAGAGAACTAGGATGTAATAGAGATTATGAGCAAAGTGTAGAATATAAGATAAAGACAGCAATGCGTATTTGTAGTGGATGTGAAACATGTAATGAATATATATAAGCACAAGAATAGACCCCGTGAACAAGGGTCTATTTCTTTTAATAGTATATCCACAAATGAACTTTTGGTTGTTATAAATTATTACATCTGGTAAAGATGGTATGATAATAGTATATACAAATATAGAGATAATATACATATATAGTATAGCAATTTTTACCAATATAATTGCTATAGTTGACACACAGTGAATACAATAGTAAAATATAAAATATAATTAACTCAAGGAGATAACATAATGAAAACTAAAGACCTAAGATATTGTGAAGTAAAAGACTTATTACTACAAGGATACGCAGTAAAACTACCAGGGTGGTTAGGATACTGGGCTATGAATAAAGATAAGTCTGCAATAGAAGTACATACAAAAGACTTAGAAATAACAAACACACCAGATATAATGAATACGTTCTATAATAACTGGGAGATAGCAACAATAGAGAATTGTCCTGTAATGAAAACTGAAATAGAAAGAAATAATAGAAAAATAGAAGTAATAGACTTAGATGTAATAGTAACACCATTTAAGGAACATATACCAGTTATACTAGTCAGAGAAAATAACAATAAAGTAATGACAATGAGCGCAACATCATTTATTAAATTTGTAGGCAATGGAGATGCAGCTCATGAACTAGTAACTAACTTTATTCGTAAAAATATTCCTGAAGAACATATATTAGAAATGGAAGACTTCTTTGAAGCAGTAGTAGAAAATGCGAATAAAAAGAAAGATATAAAAGAAAGATTAATGAAAACTAAAAGTGAAGATATATTTGAATTTGTAGATGGAGAAAGTTTTATCGACATATTAGATAAAATATTCTCTTAGAAAACAAAAAATAGGGAGTAGATGATTATTAGTCACCTACTCCCATTAATTTAAACAATATTATCTATATCCTTCTCATCTGATTCGGATTTAACTTGAGCTAACTTATCTTTCAAAAAAGCTGGAATAGGAATACCCATTGATCCAACATTTTCTAAAACAGAAATCATCTCATTTGCTGAGAAGAATAAACAAATAGCAGACCTGAATACCAATAACCCTAATAACATGTCCGCCATTTGTGCAACAATTACAACAAAGAATATACCAACTTTCTTAACAAGTCCTTTATATCCCTTTTTTGAAGACACTTCCCCTAAATAAAATGCCTTCAACATACCACTAAAATAATCTAAAATGACAGCCATTAATAATATTTGTAAAGGCATGTCCCAAGCCCCAAATAAAAATGTCATAAGAGTACCCCCTGCTGTGAACACTAAAGTCCACTTTTCTTCTAATAAATTAATTAGCATATATCTCTACCCCCTGGTACTATGCCTTAGTCTTAGTAGACTTAGCACTAGACTTCTTTACATTCTTATCAGTGGATAAAGTATCTGAAAGAGTGTTGTGTTTCTCAAGTTGTTTTTCTAATTCAGATATTCTATCAACAAGAGAATCTATCATTATTTGAACTTCATTCTTATATTGTTTTAATTCATCATCAGTAGTATAACTAGTATGAGAATGACTTTTCTTAGCATAATTAGATAAGTCAACAATAGGTGTATCTAACCCCAATGCAACAGATACCTCTTCTATAAGACCATCTTTTTTATATTTATCTATTAAATCTACATTCATATCAGCTATACTTCCTTTACAAAATCTTTCTCCATTTATAGAGAAGTTTTGTAATACCATAATTTTTCTTTTCATTAAACATTTCCTCCTATTTTTTATTAATTTATTTGTTAGCAACTGAATAAATCTACAAGAACTTCCTCATCTCTACATTTTAAATAGGATTGAGTTGTCGAAATATCCGAGTGATTCATAATTTTCTGAATTTCTGTAAGAGTTAAAGCTCTACCTATTTTCTTGCAGAATTGATGTGACCCATCTTCATAATTAGTTGCCCCTGAATGTCTCCATGAATGGACATTGTGAGGTTTATACTCACCACTAAATTCTTGAACTAGAGGCCTCCATGAAACTACCCAATCATATAGTGTGTCCTTGTCTGCTGCCACCTTATTTCTGTTTATCCACATAGACTCTATACCATCTTCACCACGTTGTTCTCTGTATAGTTTATAAGCCTTTTTTGTTAAATCGTTATAAATTGGGCGGTACTTCTTTCCTCTTTTAGCAACAACCATCGTATTACATAAAACTCTATCTTCTGAAATATCGTCATATTTGATTTGGGCTATTTCACCCCTTCTACCTAATGATTCGTATAATATTGCGCATAAAGTAGCTTGTTGATAATTCTCTTTTTCTATAAGAGTGTTGTATATATACATTATCTCAGAATCTGTCAAAAACACGATTTCTCTAGTCTCTTCTTTTGATAACCCTTTGACTTTTGAACATTGATTAACCTCTATCTCGTTCCAGTCGTCATCATCTTCCGCAAATGTAAGCATGCTTCTTACAGCACTCATTAATCTATTTGTTCTAGCATTAGACATATCTTTTTCCTTAAAGAATAATACTAAATTTCTAAAGTCTTTCTTTTTTAATTGATGAAACGCCTTATTATCTAGTTCATCAAGTACATAAATACAAACTATTCTAAGATCATTAAAATATTGTTCTTGAGTAGACTGTTTTAAACCTCTACTCTTTATCTCTAAAAGGTAATCATCCATTAGCCTCTTATTGTATTTGTTAACCTGATTCCATTTTTCAGGTGTATAAAAACTATTATATACATGCTTCTTTTCTGCCATATTATTACCACTCTCCTAATTAAATTTAAAAAGGAGAGTCATAATAAACTCTCCTACTATTTATTGTCAATTCATATGTATGTTACTTACTAAGCTACTTACCTAATATTGCATTATCTCTATCTTGTATCTGCTTTTCTATCTTATCTAATAAGAAATCTGCTTCTTCATTAGTCATTCTTTTTCTTTTTCTGAAGAACTCTATATCTGCTATTTGTACATCAGGTGTGTAATAAGTTAAACCTTTGTTTATTATTGCATTCTTGTCTATTGCACATTGACTTTTTAATTGACTTTCGTGAGTTATCATATAATTCTCCTAGTTTTAAGTCCATAAGACTATATAGTTTGATAAGGTATTATAAGCCCCTTATCATGGCTAGTGTTAATTAAGTGTTAACTTATAATACTTCAGGAACAACTTCTTCAACAGGTGGGTTATGTTGTAGTTCCATAGCTACCCATAGTTCATCCCACATATCATAATCTATTTTACCTATAGAAACATAGAAATCCATCATTGATTCAACCTCTAATCTATTGTAGTTATCAACTCCAACAATTATATTACTCATCATTAGGTCAAATAAATCATAATCTATCTCTTCTTTAGACTTGTTAGAATCAGACATAGTAACAGTATCTACTTTAAATGTAACTCTATCAGATCCATATGTAGTGTGTAACTGTATTCTATTTTGCTTAATCATGTAGTTAGACATATTAGTTTCTAATAAACTAACTTTCTTTTGAAGTAAGTTAACTATATTACTAATAGTTCCATGATACTTTGCAGTTATGTTAGGTACTAAAACACCACTTTTAACTGTTAGATGTGTTGTATTTGGATATGTTATTAGGTCTATGTTAGTACATTCGTAGACTTTTTCTTCTTTGGCTTGGAATATAACTGTAAGATTATTAGATTGTAACCAAGTTTTTATATTGCCTTTATCCTTGTTAAGAGTAACTTGTATAACATTATTAGTGCTATGATTTGAAATACCTTCCGTATCAGTCCCACCAACTATTTGATTAAACTTATCGCATATTATAATTGAATTGGTCTTTATAGAATTTAACGGAAGTTGATACCTTATAGTATTAGCTTGTTCAGTACCAGTATTCCAATTCTCACTACCATCTAAAACGACTTCCACACTTCTCTCTCTATTCCAATACTTACCATCTCTCTTCTCTACTATATCCCATTCACGCAATATAGGTTTTTCCCATGTTTGAGTAGTTGGGTTATACCTTGAAAGACGTTTTTCATCGGTCTTATGTGGTATGTAACTTGAAAATGGTTTATTGCCTAAATATACTTTAACCTCTGATTTATTAAATTCAACAAAGCCAGTCTTACTAAATCTAACTCTAATATATTGAGTACCACTAGGTAAAGTGTGTCCTTCCTCACGAGTACCTATCATTTTTTTATCCTTATTGAAACAGAAGAATGTAGGTGTAGATATAATTGTGCTACCATCATCAACTCTTGAAAATAAAACATCACTTGTTATACGAATTAAATCCTTAGATAACAAAACACCAGGAGCATTGTTTTTTATTTCACCAGTAGTACTGTCTAAATCTCCAAAGTGTATATTACTATCTTTCCATAGATTACCTTCTCCCCAAGTGGTTGAAACTACTATTTCATCAGTTCCTTCTCCTACAGATGCTAGTCCTTCGAAGTATGAAGGTGGTGCTTGTGTGTGGTCGCCTTCTAGAATAAAACAATTTGTTTTAAAATAATCAACTTCATTCGTTAGCCAACCATAATTACTATGTCCATTTAACAATTTTATAACATCATTATTTGATTTATATAAATATGGTGTATTCGCATTAACAGTTATAGATGTTTTATATGTCCCATCTAAATTATTCAAATCTAAATAAATCTTTTTATTTGAATTATTCACTATTGTAGCAATAGATACATTTCGAGAACAACGTTTATGTATATCAGTATTTACTAATTGAGTTGCTCCATCTAAACTAACCAACGTCTTACCACTCAACACAACATCCTCAAAATACCCACCGTTAGTTGCTTCTACACTTACAAAGTCTTTACCCTCATTCTTAACAATACTTATAGTAGACTCCTCTAACTTCTTAACTCTCTCAAGTTCTTGATGTATATTATCTATCTCTTGTGTATGTACGTTTACAACTCCACCTAGACTTTTAGCAACATCACCCTTGATTGTAGGTGGTATCTCACATAGACTTAAAATGTTAGTTTTAGGTGCGAATGTACGAAGTTTAACTTGTTGCGAGTGCGGTAGTGGTATAAATTGTGGTGTAGTAGTTGCATATTTGAATTTTTTACCTAGCATATATGCCTTTACACCATTTGCACTCAATTCTGTAAGCTTATCTTTTTTTATTCTAACTTGGACATTTGTAAAAGCAGAATTAAATCCTAACCCTTCATCTTCTGAAATAGTATAAACAGACGTAGGGCAAATAAAATTCGGAGATAATACATCCCTCGCTTTTACATCAGTTGGAACTTGAGCCGATTGTGCAAAAATAGTAGTCGCTCCATCTTGAGCAGGATTTAATCCCCAATATACTGAATCAGAATTAATTCTCTCAACTATATTTTTCTTTATTCCCCAAACTCCATCTATCTCAACAAGCATGTCCGCTACATCACCAACTTTTTCTAATTGACAAGGTGATAAAATAGTTAATTTATCTTCTTTGTATGGTTCGTATGGTGTCGCTTGTGTTCCTTCTTCTAACATTATCTTCATTATCACATTAGAATAAGTAATGCCAGAGTTAGTCCTTAATCTAATATACTTAAATGGAGAAGTTCTATTTGTTACATCAAATTTTATATTATTCCCATACTTATATCCGCAATCATCTCTCTCAAATAATAAGAAAGAATTTCTTGCATTCTCAATATTAAACACATATGAGCCATTACTTAATATAAAGTTATCCGATTCAACTTTAATGATTAAATCACTAGTACCTGTAGAAGTCCCATTTATAACTATGCTACCGCCATCTAAAACTTTATATGTAAGACCATTATTTGTTACCTCATGTTGGTTGTAAGGGAACTTTAATAAATTCTTCCCAACAGATAAAAGAGGTATTTCATATAAATCTTGACCTTCTATTTTATCACCTACAGATTTTATATCTGCTAGATTATTAGTATCTTGGACCGTATTACCTTTTATTTCTACGTTCTTTAAATATCCATCTAAAGTATTATTTATTGTTAACATTAATATATCACCCTACCCTTCCACAGTCTCAAAAATGACACCGTTCTCTTTTTCTAATTCTTCCATCTTATTGTCAAACACAGTGATATCAAGTTTCTTCAAAAGTTGTGAGTCAACATAATTCTTGTTAACATCGCATGAACTACCATCTCCACTGTTTCCATTGTTAGGTAATACTAACATAAAATATCACTCCTCTCTTATCTTAATCCGCCCCATCTAACTATACTTTCATCAGTCATAACAATACAGCTAATGACATCGGTATAATCTCCTGTGGCAAATAATTCACCTTGTTTTAACAGCAGCTTAGAGCCACCATTTATAGACACATAAATATCTTTAATATCTTCATTCTTAACAAAGAACCCACTAATAGCAATCGTATTTACCCTATCAGGTAGATTACAAGACTTAGTAGTTATAAGCTCTTCATTTAATTTAGCAGTAACAATATTCCCACCAACAGATTTTTTAATTCTCATATAATCACTCCTTTGTATTAAGTATTAAGGTTTATCTATAGTAGCCATGCTTCCAACAAAACCTATTTTATATCCTGCTTTCTCTAACTCTCTAACTTTAAGATAATTGTTACCATCTATAAGAACACCATCCATATTGTAAACTTTCCCGTCAACTTGTATCTTTATTGTATTGCTATTAGAAGGTTTAGAAGGTTCTGTTATAGTCTTATTTAAAACACCTTGAGCAATAGCCCTACCTATCTTAGACTTAACCTTCTTGTATAATTCAACATCATCCTTGTCATCAACAAAGCAAACCTCAACTATAATGGCCTGAGCATTAGTACTAGCTAAGTATCCTAAATTCTTATTATACTTAACACCTCTATTAGTAAATCCTAACTTGTTTAATTCCTTACATATCCTATCTGCATAAGCCTTAGAAGTTCCTTTGTCATCATAACAAATACATTCAACTCCACCTATCTTGCCATCACCAACTAAATCTTTTCTAGCTGAGTTAAAATGTATAGATATGTCTAAATCAACTTTATGACTATTACACTTCTTAACAATCTGATTAATACAATCTGATTGAGAAGCAGGATAATCAACAGTACAATCATAAACAGTATGTCCTTCTTGTTTCATAACGCCTATAAAATCTTTATTAATATCTCTATTCTCAACACTTTCTTTAAGTAAATTTGTATAAGCACCGCAAGATTTGCTGTCTTGTTTACCGTGTCCTGCACTAGAATTTATTATCATTATATAACCTCCTTATATTTAACCCTCTACTGTTTCAAACAGAACATATGGGTTATTCTCCATAGCATTTAACCTATCATTTAAGTTTACATAAACTGTACCATCTTGACCAATTCTAGCTTGTTTAACCTCTAAATCAACAGTACCACTTGCAATAACTCTATCTACCTCACTAATCTTATCATTCATATTAGTAAGAGTTTGCTGTCTTATATTTTCTTGAGATTGTCTAGTAGTCTCATTAGATTTTCTAACTGACTCATCATTTTCAAACTTAACAATAGTCTTATCAAGATTAGTCTTAGTATCACTAACATCAGTTAAGATACCATGAAGGTTATTATCTAACTCAGTAAACTTCTGAGAAGTCTTAGCATCTAATTGATTCTGTATATCAATTATTTTTTCTGCAACAATAGTATTGTGTTGAGATAAATTAACATCAACCTCAGTTATCTTTTGATTTAATTGATTAGTAAAAGTATCTTTAGTACTATTAAGCTCACCTATTTTAGAATTAGCAGCAGCTTCAATATCCTTCATCTTTTGAATCCTAGCCTTCTCATTCTCATTAGCCCAAGTATCAAACTCAATAAGCTCATCAAAAATAAAAGTGCTAACCTTAAGTTTATATAAATGTAGATTTATCTCAGGAATCTTATTATTAAAGCTTTCAATATCATCCCTAATACTCTCCATTTGCTCAACCATAGCAGTATTTGACTCTTCAATAGTAGTAGGAACAACACATTCAATAGTTCCCTTAACATCACCTTCAAAATCTAGATAAGTGCCACCTTCAAAAGTTCTAAGAACAGCAAAACTCTTATTAGTAATCCTAGTCCTAATTATCTTCTCATCAACATAAACAATAGTACCTATGCCTTCGACATAGCCTACTCTCTTTAACACACAATATTCTTTTCTATCATCATCCCAATAAAGAGTATCCTTAACATCTCCATAACTCTCTAGTTGACAAGGAAGATATATTTCTATGTCATGTCTATCACTCTTATCAGAATTGTAAGAGCATATAACAACCCTATATTGCATTTCACCAAACTCATTAAGCACAGGTTTATTATTAGAATCAACCAATAACTCCCCAACACTTTTAAAAATACCACCGCAATTTCTTTGAGTGTATCCAAAAATCTTAATACTATGAACAAAACCATTAATAGTATTTTCTACAAAATTACTCACACAAAATTCCTCCTTTATAATAAAATAGGGACTAGAATAAACCAGTCCCTTAACAAACTATTTATATGTTGGAGGTATAGTATCTTGGTCAGCAAAAGTACACCCTAAGAAACATTCAATAGTTTCAGTAGCAGGAGTCTCCCATAACTTAGGAGCATTACCAGTAACCTTGTTATTTCCTCTTAACATAGATTTAATATTCTTAATTTTAGTATTACCTTTAAGTAAATTAGCGCCAACAGAAGTAAACTGAGTACCATAGAAAGCACTTTGACAATTAGAAATCTCCTTATTACCTAAGAAGAAATCACCATGTAACTCACCAGTTATTAAAGAACATCCACCAAATATAGTATTAATATCTTTAAGCTTAGGATTATTTCTAAATAAATTATAAGGCAAGCTACCTCTTAAAGTATTTCCACTAATTCCAACTGTTTGTCCCCACATACTAAAAGCATTAGTAATAGTAGTCAACTCTCTACAGTTAGCAAATAATTTAGGAGATATAGCCCAAGGGTCTTCCTCAGTAACCTCTAATTCACTTTTACCTAAACTTCTACAGTCAGTAAATGCACCATTTAAACTAATAACCTTTCTACATTTAGCAAATAACTCTTCAGGTATTTGACCATATAATCTCCAACAATTATTAAATATATTAGACATATCTACAATATTTCCACCAGCAATAAATAAAGTAGAAGGTATAGTAGATCTTAAATTATAGCATCCGCTAAATAATCCATTCACCTTAGCCAACACAGTACAGTTATCAAATAATCCATGCTCATGAACAACCTCAACATCAACCATAATATCAGGATCTTCTTCACTAGGAACTTGTATCCAATCAGAAATCCTTTCAGGTATCTGCCCCTTAAGACCAGTTACATTCATAAACATCTCAGCAACATCAGTAAGTTGAGTACAATTATCAAATATACCTTTAGGAATATCTGAATCAATATTTCCACAGTTTTTAAATAACCTATCTGCCATTTGCAAGTTAGGAGTAGTAACAAATAAAGTAGAAGGTATAGTTCCACTAACATCAGCACAGTCAGATAATAATCCACTAACATTAGTAAGCCTAGTATTATACTTAAATAAATTGGGAGGTATTTCACCAGTTACTCCAACAGGGAAGAAATAAGAAGCATTTTCAAGTAAAGGTAAATTATCAAATATTCCTCTAGAATTGTCATTTACATATGCAGGAATATCTCCATACACACCAGTACCTCTAAAGAAATAATGAACATTTTTAATTTTGCTAGCTCCCCAAGTCGTAGTATTTTTAAATAAATTTCTAGGTATAGCACCATATACACCAACACATCCATTAAAGAAATGAGACACATTCTCTAATGAATCTCTAGTATCAAATAAATCACTTGGAACTTCTCCAACCATTTCTTTACAATTCTCAAACATGTTACCACAATTCTTTATATTTCTATTCCACTTAAATAAATTTGAAGTAGGAACAGTGTCTATCTTAGTTCCACTAAACATAGCTCTAGTATTAGTTAAACTAGCACCAGGAGACCTAAACATATCATTTGGTATTTGACCACTTACATTAGTTCCATAGAACAGTTCTTCAGTAGAATTTAATGTAGTGCATCCACTAAATAAATCATTAGGTAATTGCCCACTGATACCACTACAATTCATAAAGAACTCATGCATATCTTTTATACCAGTGCATTTACTTAATAATCCTGTAGGAACATCACCACCTATACCAGTGCAACCAGAGAATGTTCTCCATCCACCAGTGTATTTACTACTCATCTTAGATAATATAAACTTAACCTCATCCCAAGTAAAAGCTCTACAATACATAAATGCCTCTTGACTAGAAGTAACATTAGTTAAATCTAATTTAAGAGTATTATGAATATTTTTAAGCTTTTCACACATATAGAAAGCATAAGTAATAGAATCTCTAAGAGTAATATTCCCATGTAAGTTAACTAAGTTCTTGCAAGACCTAAAAGGAGACATCGAACCACTAGCAACCAAATTAATATTCCTAATATCAGTTATGCTCGGACATGATTCAAAAGTAATATAACTTAAACTTAAGCCATTTAAATCCATATAATCAGGAATCACATTTGTCTTACCATACCTAATAGACTTAATACCACTATTAGCACAATTAAATTTTTTTAACCTATTAAAGTTTTGAAGATTACCACCTTCATCTCTATACTGGCCAAAAGTGATATTAGTAATATGAGCAGTAGAACTTATATTCAAGTCTTCTAACTTTAAGGAAGCAGTTAAATCTAAATCAGTTATACTAGGACTTAATACGCCAGATATATTCAACTTAGTTAAATTAGGACATCCTTGTAAATTCAAACTAGTTAAATATTTAGTATTAGATAAATCTATCTCATCGACATTGTCACATCCTTCTATCGTACAAGTGCTTAACTTCGTATTAGGCATAAGTATTCTCTTTAAACCATTACAATTTCTAACAGTAAGATTATCTAATTGAGAACAACTAGCAAGGCCTAACTCCTCTAAATACTCTTGACCTTCCATAGTAAAAGTAGTAAGATTAGTATTAGATAAATTAAGAAGTTCAATAACACCACCATTAGCAGGAAGTAAAACAGTTTCAATTTTAGTAGGATAATTAACATTAGAACTAGAACAGTCAAAGTGTTTTAAGTTCTGGCAGCCAGATAGGTCAATACTTCTATCCTTCTCATCTTCACCTAACTTTCTACAATCATTACAAACAACTTTTTGTAAATATTTATTCTGACCTAAAGCTAATCCCTTAATATGTTCTGAATTACTAACATCAAGTTCAATCAACTTTTCAGCACCACTAATACTAACGTGAGATACATTAAGACCTTCAATCCCATTAACATACATAAGGTTACTAGCACCATAAATAGTGAAGTCATTTTCAGTAGCATTATCCAGATTAACCCTAAAAGTATAGAATCTATCTTTACTAACATAAACCTTATCAGACTTACTAGAAGTGTAGTTTATACGAACCCACATAGGAGAATAAGTTTTAAGCATAACTTCAACCTCACCTAAAACATGAGTACGAAGAACCATAGTCTTAGCATTAAATTCACCGAATTCATATACACTATCTAAATATTTAAATCTCTCTTCTAACCATCTTCTAGTAAACTCTTTTCTAGTACCATTACAAGATATTAACCAAGTCGAACCTTGTTCATTTATATACTTTCTTTCAGCATCAGAGTTGTAATCCTTTTGACCAATCTTTGCCATAACTTCATCATCAAGATACTTCATAACATTATCAGCAGAGAAAATAGGAGGATGTATTTCACCATCTAAATTTCTTTCACGTCTCAATTGTACATATCTATCTTTAATTTGTTGAGCAAAATTAGCCTTTAATTTAACCCATAAAGCAGAGTTTTTAGTATTGAATGCATCATTACTCATATCTGTACCAGCATCATATCTTATCTCACCATTGTTCGCTAATCCTAAAACTGAGTCACTATCATAGAAACTAGGATACCATATCATGTGTCCAGACTCATTTCTACCAAAAGTAGTAAGTACCATATTTTTACCTAAGTTATCTATCATAGCAAAACCATAGGCAGTTAAATAATAATCTATTAAATGAGGTAAACTAAAATGCTTACTAACATCACCAAAGAACTCATCATTAGTACAATTCTTAACCCAGCTTATTAAATCAACTAATTCAGTATGCTTACCAGGAGCAAGAACAGTATCATTACCTTCTTTAACAGTAACGTCTTCACCACGATAATTATATCTATGTTTCCACTCATATTTAACACTGTCCCAGCTATCATCGTTAAATGCACCTGCACCAGTAGTAGAGTTGACAGCTACCTCATATTGAAGTGCTGAGTTATGTCTATTTATAGTACCATCCTCATTGTAAGTTACAAGTCCATAATTATTATGAGCATATCTATCTATATTCCAAGTATAAACCCCACAATCCTTACCATTTATAATAACCTTAATAGG
>NZ_JBOGCC010000129.1:0-1754 GCF_051656525.1 Clostridium sp.
TAGGACCTCGTGCCCACGGCCACAGCAACATAAGCTCGTAACTATGAAAGACATATTATCTATTCTATTTAAAAAAAATTTAGGCGGAAATAAATTTCCCTCTCTTCCAACCTTGATTTCCGCCATACAAAAAGTCCGATGGTCGGACTTTTTCTAAATTACAACAATCAAAATACTTTACTAATTTTAAAATAAAAAAATTTCCAGCAAAAAATAGCCACTTAACTCATCGCTTTCTCCCTCTGGTCGTAGCTGGGATAGTGGGAGTCTTATTGACAGTCCCTTATGGTATGCTACCCTGTCGGTCGCTCAGTACTCCGCTCAAGAGTTAAAGATAGTTCTTGCCTTAATAGGAAAAGGTCTTGAGAGCTGTGGATGAAAGCAATTTCAATTTGCAATACACGGATCTCTTCGCCCTTGAACCTTTAAGTCTTTCCCACCCTCCCCATTCTGCTATCTTATCAAGACATTCCCATAAAAAAAGAAACCTCTTTTTTAAGAGATTTCTCCACTTTTAACTTGAACTCCAAAATATCTTCCATTAATATCTGCAAGTTCAAACTCTATTTTTGTTGTACTACTTTTATCAGTTAAAGTATAAGTTTTAATATTTTAAATAAAACTATTTGAGTTAGAATCTATTCTCCAGGTATTCATAATTTACCCCTTTAAATTGAAATGATTGCTCTAATTATCTTTTTTATTTGAAATCATCCATTTCCATAACTCTGAATTTTTATGTGCTTCTAACCAAGACGAATCATGATTCCCATTTTCAACGATTGTAAACTTAACATTCCCATTTTTTTTCTTTAAAGCATCTACCATATTTTGAGAAACTTCAATTGGAGTAATATCATCTGCATTTCCATGAAAAACCCAAGTAGGAATATGTTTTATTAAATCAATATCTTTAGGACTTCCAGACCCAGCTATTGGAACGATTGCAGCAAACTTACTAGGTCTATTCATGGCAGCATTCCAAACTCCTTGTCCTCCCCTTGATAGTCCTGCTATATATATTCTTTTAGGATCTATTTTTAACTCCTTCTCTAAGTTGTCGATTAAATGAAGCAAAGAATTCATAGACGGAGTAATCGGAGTAGTTTTAAAATCATACTCATCTATGCTTACACTTGCCCATCTTATTTCTGGTGTTGTTTGAGGAGCTAGTACATATGCATTTTGAATATTTTGAATCTCTTCTGATGCAAAATACTGTGGACCAATATTTGTTCCAGCATACATCTGTTTTTCATTATCTATTCCAGCTTCTCCTGAACCGTGAAGATATATAACTAAAGGTATCTCTTTTTCAATATTATTTGGTTTAAAAAGTTGATACGGTAAATTAAACTCATCATACTTAAAATTATTTTTACTCCATTCTCCAGAACTAGCTAAACATGTCAATGAAATTGTTGAAAATAACATAATTTTTTTTAACATAAAATACCCCCGTATATTATTTTAATCAAACGTTTGCTTAATCTAAAAAATATCAAATACTTATAAATTTGTCTAATATAGAAAATATATATTGATAATTCTTCATAACTCTTTCTGTTGTATATTCAATAAAAAATCATTTTCATGTTAATCTTGATTTTTAATTTAAATAGGGTATACTTTAGTGCTATTAGATCTTTTTAGTAGCTATTAATATTTTTTAGTTGAACACTTTTATATTTATTTTAAAGAATTACTAAAAAATCATTCAGGGGGATATTGTGGAATTAAATAGGTTTTTTTTT
>NZ_JBOGCC010000130.1:0-29052 GCF_051656525.1 Clostridium sp.
AAAAGTGAACAAGAGATTAGGAGGATAATACTTTGAAAATAGCAGTATGTATAAAACAAGTACCAAGTAGTGAAAATGTTAAAGTTGATACTGAAAAAGGTATTTTAATTAGAGATAATTTAGAAAGCAAAATGAATCCATTAGACCTTAATGCATTAGAGGCAGGGATTAATATAAAAGAAAATTTAGGTGGAGAACTTTCAGTAATAACAATGGGACCACCACAAGCAAAAGACATAATAAAAGAAGCTTATGGAATGGGAGCAGATAAAGGATATCTTTTATCAGATAGAAAGTTTGCAGGAGCTGACGTTTTAGCAACAAGTCATACACTTGCAGAAGGTATTAAAAAAATGGGAGAGATTGATTTAATACTTTGTGGAAAATTAACAGTAGATGGAGATACAGCACAAGTAGGGCCAACGCTTGCAACTATGCTAAAAATTCCACATGTTATAGCTGTCAAAAAAATAATCGAAGCTACTGATAAAAAAGTAGTTGTTGAAAGAGAAAAAGATAACGGAACTGAAATTGTGGAAATAGCATTACCTTGTCTTTTAACTATAGATAAGGAAGCATCATTACCTAGACTTCCTTCATATTTAAAGATGAAAGCTAGTCGTGATAGAGAAATAGAAGTTTTCACTATGAATGAATTAGAGGATAAAAATGAAGAGAACTATGGATTAGAAGGTTCTCCAACAAAGGTTAATAAGATTTTTAATTCAGTTACTGAAAAAGAAAAAGAATTATGGACAGGCGTAGGTGAAGAGCTTGGAGATAAATTTTCAAATAAGTTAAAAGAATTAAAATTTATTTAGGAGAGTAAGAAATGAGTAAGATAGATAAAAGCCTTTGGAAAGGCATATTAGTATATGTTGATTATTTAGAAGATAAAATACATCCAGTAACTTTTGAACTTATAGGAAAAGGAAGAGAACTTGCAGATAAGTTAAATGAAAAGTTATACTGTTTAATGATAGGAAATGATTTAAAAGAAAAAAGCGAAGAGTTACTTCATTATGGAGTAGACGAAGTTCATGTTTATGATAATAAAGAATTAGAAAGCTTTAAAATAGAAAATTATGAAAATGCAGCAGTAGATGTTATTGAAAAATTAAAGCCTTCAATAATACTAACACCTGCAACAGCAGTTGGATTATCTTTAGCACCAACAATTGCATCAAAATTTAAAACAGGATTAACAGCAAACTGTACTATTCTTAACATAAATGATGAGGGAGATTTAGTTCAAACTAGACCTGCTTTTGGTGGAAATATAATGGCGGACATGCTAACACCAAACCATAGACCGCAAATGGTAACAGTAAGATATAAAGCTTTAACTGCTATGGAAAGAAAAGAAGAGAAGTATGGTGAGATTTATAACCATGAACTTACGAGTTATGACTCAAAAATAAAAGTTTTAGATGTTAAAAAAGAAGATAATGAAAATGACTTAACTGAAGCTGATGTTATAATTGTAGCAGGTAGAGGTGTTAGAAACGAAGAAGATATGAAAATGATATATGAACTTGCAGAACTTTTAGGTGGGCAAGTTGGTGTAACAAGACCTTTAATAGAAAAAGGATGGGCAGAAGAAAAACTACAAATTGGTATAAGCGGAAGAATGGTTAGACCAAATCTTATAATAACTTGTGGAATATCAGGAGATGTTCAATTCTCAGCAGGAATAGATAAATCAAAATACATCTTTGCTATAAATAATGATAAAGATGCACCTATATTTGATATTGCAAATTACGGAATAGTAGGAGACCTATATGAGGTTTTACCTAAATTAATAGAAAATATAAAAAATGAAAAAGAGGAAAAATAATTATGGAATATAAAGTTATTGATATAAATGATATACAAGCTTTAAAAGATATAATAAATGATGAAAAAAGAATTTTCTTAGAAGGAAATATAAGAGAAGAATATAGCCACGATGAGTTATGTGGAATACAAGCATATCCAGAAGTTGTACTTAAAATAAATACAACAGAGGAAGTTTCAAAAGTTATGAAATATGCTTATGAAAATAATATTCCAGTAACACCAAGAGGAACAGGAACAGGATTAGTTGGAGCAGCAGTTCCTATATATAAAGGAATTTTATTAGATATGTCTACAATGAATAAGATTATTGAGATAGATGAAGAAAACTTAACTGTAACAGTTGAAACTGGAGTTTTATTAATGGATTTAACTAAAGCAGTTGAAGATAATAATCTTTTTTATCCACCAGACCCAGGAGAAAAAACAGCAACAATAGGTGGAAATATTGCAACTAATGCAGGTGGAATGAGAGCGGTTAAATATGGAGTTACAAGAGACTATGTAAGAGGTCTTGAAGTTGTAATGCCAAATGGTGAAATTGTAGAACTTGGAGGAAAAGTAGTTAAAAATAGTACTGGTTATTCATTAAAAGATTTAATGATAGGTTCAGAAGGAACACTTGGAATCATAACTAAAGCTATATTAAAATTACTTCCACTACCAGTAAAAACAATAAGTCTTTTAGTACCATTCCCAGACTTAGAAAAAGCAATAGGAACAGTTCCTAAAATAATAAAATCAAGAACTATTCCAACAGCTATAGAATTTATGCAAAGAGCAGCAATAACTGCATCAGAAGAATTTTTAGGAAAGAAATTCCCAGATAGTAAATCAGATGCATATTTAATTCTTTCTTTTGATGGAACTACAAAAGAAGAGATAGAGAAAAACTATGAAGAAGCAGCAGAAATTTGTTTAGCAGAAGGTGCAATAGATGTATTAGTATCAAACACAGCAGAAAGAAATGCATCAATTTGGTCAGCTAGAGGAGCTTTTTTAGAAGCTATAAAAGCATCAACAACTCAAATGGATGAAGTTGATGTAGTTGTTCCAAGAAATAGAATTGCAGAGTTTGTAGGTTACACTCATGAATTAGAAAAGAAATATGATATAAGAATAAGATCATTTGGTCATGCAGGTGATGGAAATCTTCACATTTATATTTTAAGAGATGAATTAAATGAAGAAGAATGGGAAAAAAGAATGAGAAGTGCTATGAATGATATGTATAAAATGGCTAAAGAAATGAAAGGTCAAGTATCAGGAGAGCATGGAATTGGATATGATAAAATAGACTTTATGAGAGATTCAATTGGAGAGGCAAGCTATTTAGCTATGAAAGGCATAAAAATGGCATTAGATCCAAAAGGAATCTTAAATCCAGGAAAAGTAGTTAGATAATAAATGAAAAGATCAACCTATTCAGGTTGATCTTTTTTTACTTCTAATTTTGCATTAGGAGTTAATGTTTCATTTAAGAAGCCATTAACAAGCATATATCTATTGTCTCCAATATTAATGTAATTTATCTTAACTTTATCACCAACATCACTTATAGCAACATCTTTAGAAGTTGAAGTTGGAACAGAGAAGACTTTATCAGAGTTATTAAGTTTTACTTCATAAGTACTATTTCCATTTGAAACTACTAAGCCTATTCTAGAAATATCACCAGAAATTGTTGAGTGATTTTTATCACTACCTTGTAAACTCATATTATTATTAGATATATCTTCAAGATAAGAGTTTAAAGTTTGTTGTAGAGTAGTTCCTACAGCAACAATACTATAATTCTTAACATTAACCATAGCATATTGTTTTACAAGTCCTGTATTATCTTGTAATGTCATAAAATATGTTGGTTGATTTTGAATATTAATTAAATATGGGAAAGTAGCTTTATATCCAAACTGTTGAACTTTACCTTCAGCAGACTGCATAGCAGCATTTTCAGTAGCACCAGAAGTTTTATACATTATAGTTTTTCCAGTTCTAGTATTAGTTAAAGTAAATCCAACTAAACTTTGGTCAGAACCTACAGATGTAAGACCAGTATAGAAATAACATTCTCCATCATTGTAAATCATGCTCATTCCATCAGTTGTTTTTAATTTATCTCTACCACTAAAGTTAAAGATACCATGAACTAATTCTCCCCATTTATTTAAATGTCTAACAATAATACTCTTAGGTTGAATTCTATCTACCCATGCTGGAGTATCTTGAACATTATAAATTTTAGTTTCACCAGTTTCAGCATTAATAATTTCAGTACCAATAACTTTTTGTTCATCAATACCAATAGCAGCTGTGTATCTAGTAACAACCCAGTAAGGAACACCTTGATCATTAAGTTCAAAGGTAAAATCCATATGACCACAAGTTGGATCTTTAAGATATGCCCATCTTTGAATACTATCTAAAATATATCCTGATTGAAGATATTTTAATTTAAGTGGCTTTCCATTAATTTCTGTTACAAGTTTAGTATCATTAGGATTTGTAGCACTAACTACTACATAACCTGGAGTACCATCATTAAATAACCATTTAATAAATGATGATGGTTCTAATGCACCAACATAAACTAATTTTCCATTAACACTTTGAAGAGTCATTGTACCAACAGTTACTTGACTTCCGAGTCCTTGAATACTACCAAGTTTCTTATCAGCTAAAGTTTGTGCTAAAGCTTGATTAACAACAGGTAATTGATTTAAATCAACAGGTTGAATCTGATCAGAAAAGTTAACTTCTGAAACAGGACCTATTAAATTCCTTTGTGCTTTAGTTGAAATTAATGGACTAAATATAATTACAAGAATAAAATAAAAAATTAAAAGTCCAACACCAGTAAAAATATATTTTTTATTTAGTCTAATAACTCCATAAATAATTGAAGAAACAATAACGGGAAATAAAAATGTAAAAAGACCTAATCTAATGTTTAGAATAAAGTCATTATTTAAAGCTAAAATAAGCCAATAGATAATACATATAGGAATAAGTAATTTTAAAAATCCGCTAAATTTTGCCTTCTTAGGTTCAGATACTACATTTTTTCCAAACTTTTGTCTTAAAAGCATGATAATATCTGAAATATCAAATTTATTATTATTCATATAAACCTCCTTATAAAGAATGAATACATTAATTCTAATAATAAATATAAAAGTGATAGTTAACAAAAAAGAAATATTTTGTTAAATTTTAAAAATTTGGAATAAGATGAATAAAATGAGCAATAAGATTAATAATATAAGAAAGGAAGAAAAGCTAGGAGGAAAAGTGAAGATGACAGAAAAAATATTAAATCTTATAGAAGAATATAAAGGAACGCAAGAATGTTTAGAAGAAGGATTAAAAGAATTACCAGATAATTATGGGGCTAAAGCAAAGATAGAACTTTTAAGTATGGTAATATTAGATTTAGAAGAATCAATTAAATAGACAAAATTTGACTAACAAAAATAATCCTTTTATAATTAATTATGAAAGTATATAAATAATGGTATTCATGGGAGGAAGTAAAATGTTAGAAAAAATAAATACTAAAAAAGCACCTAAAGCGATAGGTCCGTATTCACAAGCAATTAAAGTTAATAATATGTTATTTACATCAGGACAAATTCCACTAGACCCAGAAACTATGGAAATAGTAGGAGTAGGCGTTAAAGAGCAAGCAGAGAGAGTTATGCAAAATTTAAACGCAGTTTTAGAAGAAGCAGGAGTAAACTTTGATCATGTTGTAAAAACAACTTGTTTCTTAAAAGACATGGCAGATTTTGCAGCATTTAATGAAGTATATTCAAAATATATAAAGAATGCTCCAGCAAGATCATGTGTGGCTGTAAAAGAGTTACCAAAAGCTGTTTTATGTGAAGTAGAAGTAATAGCATATTTATAAAATAGTTATATCTATAAATTTAATTTAATTACTATATAAAAGAAGCCTATGGGCTTCTTTTTTATTGTAAAAAGTGATTATGAAATAGATATAGAAATAATACATTAATTTGGAAAAAATATATAATAATGTTAAAAAATAAAAGGAAGTATGATATAGTATAGAGAGGACACATATACTATATTTGAAGGAATGGTGATGTTGTTTGAATAAGAATGAATTAAGAAAAAGTATGTTAGATAGACGTAATTTAATAGATGAAAAAGAAAAAGCTATTTTAGATAAGAAAATAATGGCGGCTTTTTTTAGTTTAGATGAATATAAGAAGGCAGAAAATATCTGTATTTATGTAAATTATGGTTCTGAGATAAATACTAAAAGTATTATTGAAAGAACTTTAAGAGATAAAAAAGAAGTATTTGTGCCAAAAATGAAAAAGGCGAGAAAAATGGATTTTATAAAAATAAATTCTTTAGAGGATTTAGAAAAAAATAAAATAGGAATTTTAGAGCCTAAAGAGAACTTTAATGAAAAAGTAGATAAAATAGAAATTTTAGTTCTTCCAGGACTAGCTTTTGATATTCATGGAGGAAGGCTTGGATATGGTGGCGGATATTATGATAGATATTTAAATGATATAAATGCAAAGAAAATTGCTTTAGCTTATGAACTTCAAATTATAAAAAAAGTACCAATGGAAGACCATGATGTAAGATATGATTATTTATTAAGTGAGAAGAGAGTAATTGAGAATTAAAAAAGGGAGAGGTTAGATGAAAAAAGGAACTGTGTGTATACAAGGAGGATATAAACCAAAAGTTGGAGAAGCAAGGGTTTTGCCAATATATCAAAGTACAACTTATAAATATGATGATCCAGATCATTTAGAAAAGCTATTTAATCTAGAGGTAGGCGGACATTTATATAGTAGAATTTCAAATCCAACTGTAGAGGCATTAGAGAAAAAATATGCAGAACTTGAAGGTGGAGTAGGAGCAGTTGCAACATCATCAGGGCAAGCTGCTATTTTAAACGCTATTTTAAATATATGTAAGGCTGGAGATAACATAATTTCTGCATGTACTTTATATGGTGGAACAGTAAATTTATTTACTGTACATTTAAAAAACATGGGAATTGAAGTGAGATTTATAGACCCAGAAGATAGTGAAGAAGAAATTATAAAAATAGCTGATAAAAATACAAAATTGATCTATGGAGAAACTATAGGAAATCCAAGTCTTAATATATTAGATTTAGAAAAGTTCTCTAAAATAGCTAAAAAAATTGGTGTTCCATTAGCTGTAGATAATACAGTAGCAACACCAATGCATTGTAATCCAATAGAATATGGAGCAAATATAGTTATTCATTCAACAACTAAATATTCAGAAGGACATGCACAGGCAATTGGAGGAATAGTTGTCGATGGTGGAAATTTTAACTGGGATAATGGGAAATTCAAAGACTTAGTAAATGGTGATCCAAGCTATCATGGAATGAAATATGTTGAAACCTTCAAAGAACAAGCGTATAGCGTAAAATTAAGAGTAACTCTTATACGTGATTTAGGAAATATAATAAGTCCTTTTAATGCTTATTTAACAAATTTAGGATTAGAAACTTTGCATTTAAGAATGGAGAGACATTCAAAAAATGCATTAGAACTTGCTAAATGGTTAGAAAAAAATCAAAAGGTAAGCTTTGTTAATTATCCATTTCTAGAAGAAAATAATGAATATAAAAAAGCTAAAAAATTTCTTAAAGATGGTGCAAGTGGAATATTAAACTTTGGAATAAAGGGTGGAGTTAATGAAGCAAAAGCATTTATGAAAGGATTAAAATTAACAGCGTTAGTTGTGCATTTAGGTGATGCTAGAACTTCAATTTTACATCCATCAACAACAACGCATAATCAGTTAGATGAAAAAGCTCAAATTGAAAGTGGAGTAACAAAAGATATGCTTAGAGTATCTGTGGGTATAGAGGATATAAGGGATATAATAGAGGATTTTAAAGAAGCATTTAAAAATATTTAGATATACATTGAAAAAATGAATTTTTAAATTATATATATAAATTAAAATATTATGATAATAAAAAAGGGTGTTTATGAGGAAAGGATGGGTTTTATATGGAAGATGTATCTAGAAAACTTGAAGTTATGTTATCTAAGCTTCAAAAAATGAATATAAATATGTTAGGTTTATGGTTCCCAAGTTTAGATAAAGAGGAAATATTAAGGGCACTTAGAGAGTCAAATAAATTTAAGTTTGAAGGGGATTATGTAAGAATTAAAACTTATGAAGAGATTTATGAGGAAGAACTTAAAAAGAAATTAGAAGATATAGAAATAGTTGAATTGCATGAAGAAGAGAAAAAAGCAAGAGAAGAAGTGAAAGAAGCAGCCGCTGCAACTATGGAAGTAGAAGAAGCTCCAATAGTTAGGGAACCTATTATAAATAGAGAAGAAAATATAAAAAGAGAATCTAAAGCTAAGAAAATAAACTTTGGAAAAGAAGTTATTATTCAAGAAAAGCCATTTGATATTAAAAAGTTAAATGGCGCTGAAATTGAATATGAAGATATGATTAGAATGATAGAAGAGTATAATGAAAATGTTAAATTTAGATTAGAAAAGTTTGATGGAAATTCATTTGAAGCTAAAACAAAAGCAATTGTAGAGTTTTATGAGAAAAAGTATATTTTAGAAGAAGAGGAAATAGATGAGGATAGCTTACAGATTGCTATGTATTCTTTAACTAATAAAAAGAAGAGGTTAGAAGCTGGGTATATAGTAGTTAGTAATGTTCTAGATGAAAAAATAGTGGAATATATGAGTGATAATTACTCAGATGAAGTAATTTATTTTTGTCCTATTGAAGGAACAACACAAGAATTTGAATTTGATTTAAATGAGTTCTTTGTAAAAGATACGAAAAAGATATTTCTTAAATATTTAAAGAAATGTGTAGTAACAGAAGAAGTTGACATAAATATCAAGAGGGTAGAAATAACTACAGGAATAAATTAATAAATAAAGGCTATGCAAAATGCATAGCCTTTAAAATTATAATTCTTTAGTTGAAACTTCGTTTAATATTCTAGCTTTGAAATCTTCAAAGTTTATTGAACCTTCATCACCATTTTTTCTGCTTCTAACAGCTACTGATTTATCAGATTCTTCTTTTTCACCAACAACAATAATATATGGTAATCTTTCAAGTCTAGCTTCTCTTATTTTGTAACCAATTTTTTCAGCTCTGAAGTCACCTTCAACTCTGATACCGCTATTTCTTAAGTTTGACATAACTTCGTTTGCATAGTCATTGTACTTATCAGAAATAGGAAGAACTTTAACTTGAACTGGTGAAAGCCAAGTTGGAAGCGCTCCAGCATATTTTTCAATAAGCATTGCAAGAGTTCTTTCATAACATCCAATTGATGATCTGTGAATGATATATGGTAATTGTTTATCTCCATTTTTATCAATGTAAGTCATACCAAATCTTTCAGCAAGAGCAAAGTCAATTTGAACAGTTATTATAGTATCTTCTTTACCATGAACGTTCTTGAATTGGATATCAAGTTTTGGTCCATAGAATGCAGCTTCATCAGTAGCTTCAACGTAATCTATCTCTAAGTGATCTAATATAGTTTTCATTATAACTTGAGTTTCTTCCCAAGCTTTAGCATTGTCGATATATTTAGCTCTGTTGTTTGGATCCCATTTAGAGAATCTGTAAGTAATATCATCAGCAATTCCTAAAGTTGTCATAACATATTTAATTAAATCAACTACACCTTTGAATTCATCTTCAAGTTGCTCTGGAGTAACTACTAAATGTCCATCAGCTAAAGTAAATTGTCTAACTCTTATAAGTCCGTGCATTTCTCCTGAACTTTCATTTCTGAAAAGAGTAGAAGTTTCAGCATATCTTATAGGTAAATCTCTATAACTATGTTGTTCAGCATTATAAATAGTATATTGGAATGGGCAAGTCATAGGTCTTAAAGCAAAAACTTCGCTATCTTTTTCTTCATCACCTAAAACAAACATACCTTCTTTGTAGTGATCCCAGTGTCCTGATACTTTGTAAAGATCACTTTTAGCCATTAATGGAGTTTTAGTTAAAACATATCCACGTCTTTCTTCTTCATCTTCGATCCATCTTTGAAGAAGTTGAACAACTTTAGCTCCTTTAGGCATTAATAATGGAAGTCCTTGACCAACTTTTTCATCAGTCATAAATAATTTTAATTCTCTTCCAAGTTTGTTATGGTCTCTTTTCTTAGCTTCTTCTACAGCTTCTAAGTACTCTTCTAAATCTTTAGCTTTTAAGAAGGCAGTTCCGTAAATTCTTGAAAGCATTTTATTATTTTCATTACCTTTCCAGTAAGCACCAGCACTTCTAAGAAGTTTGATAGCTTTCATAGGTTTTAATGACATTACATGTGGTCCTGCACAAAGGTCAGTAAAATCACCAATTGAATAGAATGAAATAATTTCATCTTCAGGTAATTCATTTATAAGTTCAACCTTGTAAGGCTCATCTTTCATAAGTTCTAAAGCTTCATTTCTTGGAAGTTCAAATCTTTTAATTTCAGGGTTTTCTTTAACTATTTTTTTCATTTCTGATTCTATTTTAACTAAATCCTCAGCAGAGAAAGCAGTATCTTTATCAAAATCATAGTAGAATCCATTTTCAATAGCAGGTCCGATTGCTATTTTTGTATCAGGGAAAAGTCTTTTAACAGCATAAGCTAATACGTGTGATGCTGTATGTCTTAAAGCATCTTTTCCTTCTTGAGAATCAAATGTAAATATTGAAACCTCTGCATCCTCATTTAAAACATATCTAAGGTCAACAACCTTATTATTAACCATTGCACAAAGTGCATTTCTAGCTAAACCTTCACTAATTCCTTTAGCAATATCAAGCATTGAAACTCCAGCTTGGAATTCTTTTACTGAACCGTCTTTTAAAGTAACTTTTATCATAATTAAATCTCCTCTCTTAATTGAATTTCAAAATAAAAAAACTCCGTCTCTATATTAAATATAGAGGCGAAGTAATATCCGTGGTTCCACTCTAGTTATTTATACATGAAAGTATAAATCTCTTAAATTTATCGTAACGTGATAAGGACGGACTGTATTAAAGTCGCTCGGAGGTAGTTTTCTGTTAATCTCAAGTAAAAATACTTTCAGCTACTGCATTTTCTCTCTGGAAGTGAGGTATATATAACATACTCTGTCTCGTCATTGCGTTAATTATTGATTTATTCTTATTATAGAAACTTCATTTCTACCTGTCAATACATGAAATGTAAATATATATGAAATATTATAGCTTATATATTTCAGATTGAAGGTTTTCAAGCTCTAAAGACTGTAATAAATCTTCAGGATAGTAAGAATTCCCCATAAGACTAAAAATGATATGATTCCTCTTATAGCCTTCTTTATAGAGTTTTAAGTTTTTAGTAAGTCTCTTAATTATATTTTTAGATGCACCTAAAATAGTCATAAGTTCTTTTGTAGAATAAAAAGACTTAGTTAAAAGTGCATATAATTTTTTTTGTAAATCTATTTTATATTCAATATCTTTTTCAAGATTTTGATGAGGTCCATTTTTACCTCTATGATGTTCATGACATAAATACATATAATTTATATCAAGTTCAAACCCACCTTCAGAGCGATGGACTATATGATGTATATCTGCAGGTTTATTACATACTTGGCAAAAATACAAGATTATACCCCCTTTATTATAAAATTATAAGTGTATAACTTTATAGAGAATATTATAATCCAATAAAAGGAAGTAAGCAAATGAACAATTTATAAAAGTAAACAAATTGCTTGAGATGAAATTCCAAGCTCTTCACCTGTAAATCCAAGCTTTTCTTCTGTAGTTGCTTTTATATTTATTTGGCTTATATCAATATTTAAGGCTTTTGAAATATTCTCTCTCATAAGACTAATATGTGGAGCCATTTTAGGTTTTTGTGCAATAATAGTAGAATCAATGTTACCAATTGTAAAATTATTATTTTTTAAAAGTAAACCAACATGTTCTAATAGTTTTATACTAGAAATCCCCTTATATTTAGGATTAGTGTCAGGAAAGTGAGTACCAATATCTCCAAGGGCTGAAGCACCTAAAAGAGCATCCATAATTGCATGGATTAAAACATCTGCATCAGAATGACCAAGAAGTCCTACTGAGTGCGGAATATTTACCCCTCCCAAAATTAAATCTCTATCTTTTACTAGACGATGAACGTCATATCCAAGTCCTATTCTCATAAAAATATCACCTCTTTAAAAAATCTTCTTTAATCTTATCATAAAATTTTCTTATAAAGAAGGAAAAGGCTGATACTTTAGTTCTTTTGTATTTAAAATCAACATATATAATATTTTTTCTTTTCATAAAAAACCTATAAAAATAATGATTTATAGTATATTATATTAAATTTGGTAGAATAATGACAATTATAGTTTTTTTATTTTGTAATTTAGTTAAAAAAAATAAAGAATTAAGGTATAATTGAGGAGAGAAAAAAGAAGTATGGGGTTTTGGGAATGGTGAAACAATTTAATAAGAACAAATATGGTTTTTCAACAGCCAGAGGGTTAGTGGAAGTTGGAGAAAAACTTGATAAAGTTCGTGGAAGTGAAATATCTTTATTAAGAAAAGAAGTATATCTATATGATGTACATATAAAAGAATTAGCAAGATTAAGACCTAGTTATAGAGAGAGAAACATAGCATTAAATATAGCATTTTATATAATAGACAATGAAGAAGTTTTAAAAAGATTTAGAGAAAAAAGAAAGTTTAGTATAAAAAGTTTATCTAGGAAAATAAGAATAAGTAAAGATTTTATAGAAAAGTGGTATGGATATATTGTCTTATATATAATTTTATTTTCTAATGAAGATTATAAAAATATACAAAACTATATTAGAGTAGAATTAAGAGAAAAATCTGAACTCAAAGAACCTGTAAATAAAGATAAAGTAAAAGGATTAGTTATAAAAAATAATAGTAAATCAGTAAATGTATTGACTAGTACAGGCGATGTAAAAAGACTTAAAAAAGAAGAAGTTTCAATTGGCTTAGAATATGAAGGGATAGAAAAAGATTTCTTTTATAAAAATAGATTTAAATTTTTAATGATATTTATTTTCATAAGTACAATAACAAGTGCTTTATTTTATCAATATAATAAGGTAGCAACAATTGTAGTTTTAGAAACTACTTTAAAAGTAAAGCTTGAAACTAATAAGTTTAATAAAGTAGTATATTCTTATTCAGGAACTGAAAAAGGAGAAAAAATGCTTACAGATTTAAAAGTTAATGGTAAATATATAGATGAAGCAATTTTAGAGATTATAGAATATGCAGATATTAATGAGATGAAGCCAGAGCATGGATATGTTATGACTATAAATGGAATAAGTATAGATGGAGAAAACTTTAAAAAAACTGGTGAATATGTCTATAAAAATAAGGTGAAAATAAATATAAATAATAATGGAACACAACTTAATCTTTATACATTAATAAAAAATCAAAAGGAAGAAGAAGATGAATAAAACTAGATATAAATATATAAATAAAAAAGCAAGAGAAAAAGAAAATAGTAGAGCAGTAACAGAGTCTGTAATAGATCACAGCGATAGACCAGAAGAAGTAAGATTAAATAAATATATTGCAGAAACAGGATATTGTTCAAGAAGAGAAGCAGATAAACTAGTAGAAGCAGGAAAAGTTTATATAGACGGAGAAAAAGCTTTAATGGGACAAAAGATAGTTCCAGGACAAGAGGTAACTATTGATGGAAAGCTTGTAACAAAAGAAGAAGAATTAGTTTATATAGCTTTAAATAAACCTGTTGGAATAACATGTACAACAGAAAAGAAGGTAAAAGGAAATATAGTTGATTTTGTAAATCATGAAAAAAGAATATATAACATTGGGAGATTAGATAAGGATTCACAAGGACTTATATTAATGACTAATGATGGAGATATAGTAAATAAGATTCTAAGAGCTGGAAATGATCATGAAAAAGAGTATATCGTTACAGTAGATAGAAAAATAACAAATGAATTTATAAGAGATATGAGTAATGGAGTTCCAATTTTAGAAACAGTAACAAAGAAATGTAAAGTTACAAAAGAAGGGGAAGATGTATTTAGAATAGTCTTAACTCAAGGATTAAATAGACAAATTAGAAGAATGTGCGAAGCTCTTGGATATAATGTAGTAAAATTACAGAGAGTAAGAGTGATGAATATAGGACTTGGCACTTTAAAAGTTGGAGAATGGAGAAACTTAACTTATAAAGAATTAAAAATATTAAATGATATGATAAAAAATTCAAGAAAATAAGAATAAAAAGTAGTCTATAGATAAATAATATCTGTGGACTATTTTTTTGTTAATGTAAATAAAAAGAAAAATAAAATAAAGAAAAAGGATACAAAGTTAAAAATTACTAACAGTGTCCACAGAGGGCTGTGGATAACTTGTGAGAAAAGTGTTGATATTTCTGTAGATAAAATAAAATTTCATGGAGAATAGGGGAAAAATGCAAAAAAATATGTAAAATAAAAGGGAAAAGGAGAAAAAAAAGAATGATTAAAAAGGCTAGTACACTTATGTTTAAAAAAATATGTATAATATTTTTATTAACATTTTCCACACAATGCTTGTGGATAACTTCGTATGCAGTAGAAAATAATGAAATAGTTGAAAAGAAAAATTATAGTTCAACAAAGTGTTTAATAATAGATATAAGTATTCCATATATTCAAGCTCATTATGGAATAATGGCAAATGAAATAATTGGAGAGAGAACAAATGGATATATAACAGAGATTTCGAAAGGGGCTGAAGAATATAAAAAAAGTGGAATGATTTGTAATATTCCATATGAAGTTATGTCAAATTATAAGATAACAAAAAATGATTCTAATTTATTGAGTTTATATATTGAATATTATCAGTTTGCAGGTGGTGCGCATGGAATGACTTATAAGAATGGATATAACATAGATAAGAAAACAGGTCAGTTGTTAAATTTAAGTGACCTTTTTAAAGAAAATTATAATTATAAAGAAAAGATAGATTTATTAATAAGAGATGAAATAAATAAAGATAAGGAAAAATATTTTGATGGAGGTGCTGATTTTAAAGGGATAGACAATAAAACTAGGTATTATTTAAAAGATAATAATTTAGTTATTTATTATGGACTTTATGAAATTGCACCATATGCATCAGGGATAATAGAGTTTAATCTAAATTTAGATAATTTTAAAGATGGACTTAAATATGATAAAATTTAAATAAAATGACTTAATGGAGTGAAAATATGGAAAAATTGAAAGAAGTTTTTTTAAAACAGAAAGAGTTTTTTAAAACAGGAAAGACAAAAGATTTAAATTTTAGAATAGATAATTTAAGAAAATTAAAAAAAGCAATTAAAGATAATGAAGATGAATTTTTAATTGCCTTAAATAAAGATTTAGGAAAAAGTAAGTTTGAAGGATATGCAACAGAAATAGGAATAACTTATGATGAAATGAATTTGCATATAAAGAAATTAAAGACTTGGGCAAAGAGAGAGAGAACAAAAAGTTCAATAGTATACTTTCCAAGTAAAAACTATATTTATAAAGAGCCATATGGTGTGGCTCTTATAATTGGACCTTTTAACTATCCATTTCAACTTATTGTAGCACCACTTATTGGAGCTATAAGTGCAGGAAATTGTGCTGTGTTAAAACCTTCAGAAGGTTCTTTAAATACGGCACTATTATTAGAAAAGATAATTAATAATATCTTTGATGAAGATTATATAAAAGTAGTTGCACCAAGTGAAGGAAAAGAGGCTGTAACTGAGCTTATAAATACACCTTATGATTATATATTTTTCACAGGAAGCATTGGTGTTGGAAAAATTGTTATGGAAGCAGCATCAAAAAATCTAACGCCTGTAACTTTAGAACTTGGTGGAAAAAGTCCATGTATTATAGATAAGGATAGTAAAATAAGTTTAGCAGCTAAAAGAATAGTATGGGGAAAATTCTTAAATGCAGGTCAAACTTGTGTTGCACCGGATTATCTTATGGTTCAAAAAGATATTAAAGATGAGTTTTTAAAAGCATTAGTAGAAGAAATAGAAAAACAGTTTGGAACAGATACAAAAAATAATGAAGAGTATCCAAGAATTATAAGAGAAAGAGATACAGAAAAATTAATTTCATATTTTAAAGATGGAGATATATATTATGGTGGAAATTATGATATAAGCGATAGATATATAGAGCCAACAGTTATAACTAATGTAGATTTAGAAAGTGATCTTATGCAAAATGAAATATTTGGGCCAATATTACCAATTATAGAGTTTAACGAAACAACTGATGCCATAAACTTTGTAAATAGTAGAAATAAACCACTTGCCTTATACTATTTTTCAGAAAGTAATAGTAAAATAGAAAGAGTTCTTAAAGAAACTACATCAGGTGGAGTTACTATAAATGATACAGTAATTCATGTTGGTCAAACTTCATTACCTTTTGGTGGTGTTGGAAGTAGTGGAATGGGGAATTATCATGGAAAAGCAAGTTTTGATACTTTTTCGCATACAAGGTCGGTTGTGAAAAGAGGAACCTTTATGGAAGTAAATATAAGATTTGCACCATTTAAAGATAAGATTAAGTTATTAAGAAAAATTATGAGATAAAGAGATATTTAAGGGGGAAAATTTATGAGGAAAATATTAGCATTTGATATTGGTGGAACAAACACTAAATATGGAATAGTAAATGAAATGGGTGACATATTAGAAAAGGGAAAAGAAAAAACAAAAGCAGAAAATGAAGATGTTTTTATAGAAAGCTTAACTAATATTATAGAAAAGTATAAAGAGTCTATTGAAGGTGTTGCTATAAGTATGCCAGGTTTTATAAATGCAGAAAAAGGAATACCAGAGGTATGTTATGCAATTAATTGTATGGAGAAAAAAAGCATAACAGAAATTTTAAAAGAGAAAACTGGATTAAAGGTAACTGTTGAAAATGATGGAAAGTGTGCAGCACTTGCAGAGAAATTTAATGGAAATGCAAAAGAGTGTAATGACTTCATATGTTTAACTTTTGGAACTGGAGTTGGGGGAGGAATTTTCTTAAATGGAAAGATTATAAGAGGAAATTCCTTTAGAGCAGGAGAGCTTGGATTCATGGTTTGTGAAGGATTAACAGATAAAGGTGGGCAAGGTATGTTAAGTACAACAGCCTCAACACTTTCTTTAGTAAATATGTATAAAGAGTATAAAAATATAGATATGGATATTGAAGTAAATGGAGAAGAAGTATTTATAGAAGCAGAAAAAAATAAAGAGGTACAAGCTATTTTAAAAAAATGGTATAAATCAATAAGTATAGGAATCATGAATTTATCAGCTACTTTAAATCCTGAAAAAATACTTTTAGGTGGTGGAGTAAGTGATAGAGAAGATTTTATATCAAATATATTAGAAAGCTTAAAAGAAATAAAATGGTGGAAGGATGTAAGTTGTAATATAGAACTTTGCAAACATAGAAGTGATGCAGGACTTATTGGAGCTACGTATAACTATTTATATTAAAAAAATAAAAAGTAAGGCTATTCCACATATTAAGTGGAATAGCTCTTTTAAATTATCTAAATCTTATCATTTTTACAATTTGAATTATAACTGTTGGTAAGAATGCAAATAAGTAAATGAATCCTACTGAATCTAAAGTTAAAGGAGCTACTTGGAATAGACTTCTAAAGATTGGAACAAATAAAATTATATTTACTAGGATTACACCTGTTATAAAAGCGTACCAGCTATAAGCATTAGTGAAAAGACCAAGCTTAAAGATAGAGGCTTTTCCACGACAGTTAAATCCATGGAATAATCTTGCAAGACACAGTGTAGAGAATGCCATAGTACTTGCAACAGCAGGGCTTGTTTTAAGTCCCATATAGAATGCAAGAAGTGTAAATATAGCAATTACAATTCCTTCAAAAGCAATGTCTGTTAGGAAATCTTTTGTAAGAATAGATTCTTTACTGTTTCTAGGTTTTTCTTTAAGAATATCTTTATTTCCTTTTTCAACACCAATTGCAATTGCAGGTAAACTATCAGTAACAAGATTTATAAATAATAAGTGAACTGGAGCAAATGGAGCTGGAAGTGCAGCTATTGAGGCATATAAAACAGCAAGTATAGCTGATGTATTACCTGATAAAAGGAACTTTATAGAGTTCTTTATATTAGCATAAACATTTCTTCCATTAGCTACAGATTTAACTATTGTAGCAAAGTTATCATCAGTTAAAATCATAGAAGCTGCATCTTTTGAAACTTCAGTTCCTGTGATTCCCATAGCAATACCGATATCAGCTTGTTTAAGAGCTGGGGCATCATTAACACCATCACCAGTCATAGCAACAATATTTCCTTTGTTTTGCCAAGCATTAACTATTCTAATTTTATGCTCTGGTGAAACCCTTGCATAAACAGAAATGTGAGGAAGCTTTTCCATAAGTTCTTCTTCAGACATTTTGTTAAGCTCTAAACCTTCAACTGCCATGTCACCTTCTCTAAGTATTCCTATTTGTTTTGCAATAGCAGAAGCTGTGATTTTATGGTCACCAGTAATCATAATAGGTTTAATTCCTGCACTGATACAGTCTTTAACGGCCTCAGCAGATTCAACTCTTGGTGGGTCAATCATAGAAATTAATCCAATGAAAGTATAACCAAATTCATCTTCAAGAGTTAGGTCTTTAACTGATGGCAGCTCTTTATAACAAAAAGCAAGTACTCTTAAACCATTTTGAGAAAGGTTCATATTAGTATCAATTATAGCTTGTTTATCAGCTTCGGTTATTTCACGTACACCCTCAGATGTTTTAATATATTTAAGTCTATCTAAAAGAACATCAAAAGCTCCTTTAGTGAAAAGAGTTGTTTTTCCATTAAAATCATGTAATGTACTCATAAGTTTTCTATCAGAATCAAATGGGATTTCTCTTAAACGTTCAATATCTTGCCTAAGTTCAGTTTCTTTTATGTTATATAGGTGTCCTAAATTTACAAGAGCAATTTCAGTTGGATCACCAAGTTCATTTCCATCTACAGAAGTTGAATCATTACAAAGGATTGAACTTTTTAATAAATACTCATGAACCTCATTTTTAAAATCTAAGCTTTCAGATGATATAAGTTTTCCATCAACATAAAGCTCTTTAGTAGTCATCTTATTTTGAGTTAAAGTACCAGTTTTATCTGAACATATAATAGAAACAGAACCAAGTCCTTCAACAGCTTTTAAAGATTTAATAATAGCATTTTCTTTAGCCATTTTTTGAGTTCCAAGAGCAAGAACTATAGTAACAATAGAACTTAAAGCTTCAGGAATAGCAGCAACAGCTAAAGCAACTGCAAACATTAAAGACTCAAGTGGTGCAACACCTCTATAAACATTTAATCCGAAAACTATAGCACAAATAATTAAGATTATAATAGCAAGTTTTTTAGAGAAATCATCTAAAGAGATTTGAAGTGGTGTTTTCTTTTCTTGAGTTTGCTCCATTAAAGTAGCAATCTTACCAAGTTCAGTATTCATACCAGTAGAAGTAACTATTACTAAAGCACGTCCGTAAGTAACTAAAGAACTAGAGAAAACCATATTTTTTTGATCTCCAAGTGCAACCTCTTTTTTATCAATTAAATCAGATGTTTTAGTAACACTTTCAGATTCACCAGTTAAAGCACTTTCATTTACTTGAAGTGAAAAGTTTTCAATGATTCTTCCATCAGCACAAACTAAGTCTCCAGCCTCTAAAATAAGAATATCTCCAGGTACAACATCCTCAGATGCAATTTCAATTTTAACTCCATTACGAATAACCTTAGCCATAGGAGCAGAAAGTGCCTTTAAGCTAGAGAGTGATTGTTCAGCTTTAATATGTTGAACAGTACCTAAAATTGCATTTAAAATAATAACTACAAAAATAACAATTGTACTTTCAACATGACCTGCAGCCATAGATACAATCCCTGCAATTATAAGTATAAAAACAAGTAAATCCTTAAATTGCTCAAAGAAAACTTGAACTATACTTTTCTTTTTTTTCTCATTTAAAGCATTAGCACCATAGGTCTCAAAATTTTTCTGTAGATTTTCTTTAGATAAACCATCCTTTGAAGAATTAAAAAAAGATAGAATATCAACAACAGATTTGTTAAAAAAATTGTTCATAGTAAAAACTCCTTTCAAATTTAATATTTCCAATAAAAAAGACTTTTAATATAAATTACGAAAAAAATCGGAACTTATATTAAAAGTCTCGTAACCTAAAAAATTAGGTATATAACACCAGACTAGATAAAGTCGGGCATGTTGATGTTATATTTCTTACTACTCCCTCTTAAAAGATAAGGCTTGTCTTCTTTATTGTAATCTCATATTAAAATATATTCATAAAAAAGTCAATTGTTATTAAAGAAAAATCTTTAAAATATCCATAATGAGGATTAATTAGTAGAGATAATAAAATAAAAGTAAATAAAACCAAAAAATAATATAAAATAAAAAGTTCTAAATTAATTAAAGTCAGAATCTAAATAAGAAAATAAAAGTAAATAAAAATGCTTTAAATAAAGAGAAAATCATTAAATTAAGAAAACAAAAAGAGAAAGGAAATCATAAAACTATAGAAAAAGAATAGATTATAAAGAATGTTGAAATTCACAAAAATTGTGGAAAAACATAAAATAAACTATAAATGCTAAATGGAGTTGAAGAAATGATATACGGACTTATATTAGCTGGAGGTAAAGGAAGTAGATTATATCCTTTATCAAGGATGAACAGACCAAAACAATTTCTAGATGTTATAAATGAAAAAAGTTTTTTAGTAAACACAGTGGAAAGAATAGCTCCATTAATAGAAAAAGAAAATATATATATTGTGACAAACAAGGACTATGAAGACCAAATAAGAGATGAACTAAAAGACATCAGTAAAGAAAACATTATAACAGAACCTATGAATAAAGAAACTGCAACATGTATAGGTTTATCAGCAGTTAAGCTTTTAAAGAAAGACCAAGATGCAGTTATGATTGTTTTACCTTCAGATCACTACATTAAAGACGAACAGGAGTATGTGAATACCCTAGCCCAAGCTATTGAATTAGCAAATAGGAGAAAAGCTATAGTAACCTTAGGAATAGAGCCAACCAGACCTGAAATTGGTTATGGCTATATTGAGATGGGCGAGCAGGTTAGTGGGGATATTGCCACTTATAAGGTAGCAAGGTTTACAGAAAAACCTAATTTAGATGTAGCAAAAGAATTTGTCTACACAGGAAATTACCTTTGGAATTCAGGAATGTTTATCTTTAGAGCAGATATTATACTTAGGGAAATTGAGAAGTATCTGCCTAACGTATATAAATCTTTAATGGAAATATATAGGCATATTGGCGAAGATGATGAAGAGGAAGTTATTATGCGCGAATATGAGAGTATAAATGGAATCTCAATAGACTTTGGTGTTATGCAAAGAACTAGAAAAGCATATGTAATACAATGTGATTTTTATTGGGATGATATTGGAAGTTTTACAGCACTAAGTAGATTTTTAGATAGGAAGGAAAGCAATTCTATTTCTAAGAATGCTTATTTAGATGACTGTGAAAACTGTGCAGTTTTTGGTGGAAAGAATTTAATTATAGGACTAGGTGTAAAAGATTTAGTTATAGTTGACGCTGGAGATGTACTGCTTGTTATGGATAAAAAAAGAGATCAAGAAATAAAGCATTTGTTAACTAAATTAGAATCAGAAGAAAAATATAAGAGATACTTATAAGATTTTAGACTTCTTTGAAAGATTTGTTGATTTTCAACAAGATTTTTAAGGAAGTCTTTTATTGTGAAGAAATTTAAATTACAATAAAAAATTCTTGGAATTTGAAAAGGAATAGAAAAACTTAATAAAATTGCCACATAAAATAAATCTAAATAGGTTATAATGATTGGAAAAGATAAAAAAAAGAAGGTGCGAGTTTTATGATGATGAACACTCATAAACTAATAGCTAATACGTTATATAATAACATAGATGATGATAAAAAATTTTTAGTGAGCAAAAATAGATTTACATGGGGAACTATAAAGCCAGATTGTGCATCAAAATATAAGTTTAAAAAACATTATTTTGATGAAAGCATAGACATGATTATAGAAATGATAACAGAGTTATCAACATTAACTCCAGATGATGTTATAAATGATGGAGTTGGGAAGTTTAGTGCTGAACTTGGTGTAATATGTCATTTTTTATGTGATTATTATTGTATACCTCACAGTCAAAGGTGGGAATTTAAAAATGCAATGAGACCACATGTTAATTATGAAAGAGAACTTGCTAAAATTGCTAAGAACTATAATGTGTCTTTAATGAGACTAGATAGATTAGAAGTGGAAGATGTTAGAGAGTTTATAGATAAGACACAGGAAATGTATAGAAAAAAAGAAAGTTACTTAAATGATCTGAATTTTGCATATTATATTTGCAATAGTATAATGAATACAGTCCTGAAAAGTGTTATTAAAAATACTGAAAAAAAAAGAAGTTTTAAGAGCATAGATGATATAAAAACTGAATTGAAAGTAAATTAAAAGATCTGTAGGAAGAAAAATCTTCCTACAGATTTTTTTTATAAGATTTATTAGGTAAAGTATGATATTATAAATATTAATAAATGTAAAAAAAAACCAAAAAAATTAAAAAATAATGTTGACAAATTCTCTTTGAATTCATATAATGAACATATGAACAATTACTCATATGAAAAGAGGAGAATTAGAATGATAGAAAATAATCAAAAAATAGATAAATGTAATTACACTATAATTCATGAAGATACAATAACAAAAGTTAAAGATAAATTACCAAAAGAGGAAACATTATATGATTTAGCAGAATTTTTTAAAGTATTTGGAGATAGTACAAGAATAAAAATTATCTGTGCATTATATGAGGCAGAGATGTGTGTATGTGATTTAGCAGCACTTTTAAATATGACTCAATCTGCAATATCGCATCAACTTAGAACTTTAAAAGCAAATAGACTAGTAAAATTTAAGCGTGTAGGAAAGGTTGTATATTATTCTCTTGATGATGAGCATATTATGAGAATATTTAATGAAGGCCTAAATCATATAGAGGAGTAAGAGCGGTTATGGAAAAGTTAAAGTTATCACTAAAAGGACTAGACTGTGCACATTGCGCAGGGAAAATAGAAAATATAGTATCAGAACTTCCAGAAGTGAAAAATTGTACTTTAAATTTTTCATTTAAATTATTAATAGTAGAGTATGATAATTTAAGTGAAGATGAAATGATAGAAAAAGTAAGAGGGATAATAAATAAGCTTGAGCCACATGTAGTAGTTGAAAAATACTCTTTAGGAAAAAATAGTACAAGTGGTAAGATGAAATTATCATTAAAAGGATTAGATTGTGCACATTGCGCAGGAAAAATAGAAAGCTTAGTATCAGAATTTCCAGAGGTTAAAAGTTGTACTTTAAATTTTTCATTTAAATTATTAATAGTAGAATATGAGAATATAAGTGAAAGAGAAGAGTTTGAAAAAATAAAGGCTGTAGTAAATAAGCTTGAGCCAGGTGTGGTAGTTGAAAACTATAATGCTAATGATGGAGAAATGAGAGGAAGCTCTTTAGAAGAAAATAAGGATGATACTAAAGAAGAGAAAGTAAAAGAAAGTAAACTAATAAATAAATTATTAGAAAATATCCAATTAATAATAGGAATATTTATTTATGGAATAGGAATATTCTTAGGAGAAAAAGATAGTATTTCAGTTATCTTTTTTATAATAGCGTACTTATTAGTAGGACATAAAGTTATAATAACAGCATTTAAGAACTTAATTAAAGGAAATTTCTTTGATGAAAACTTCTTAATGACAATAGCAACATTTGGGGCATTAGCAATTGGAGAATATCCTGAAGCAGTTGCAGTTATGATATTTTATGGAATAGGTGAAATGTTCCAAAGCTATGCTGTAAATAAATCAAGAAATTCAATTAGTGCTTTAATGGACATAAAAGCAGAGTATGCGAATCTTTTTAAAGATGGCAGAATTTTAAAAGTAGCACCTGAAGAAGTAAAAATGAATGAAATAATAGTTATAAAACCAGGTGAAAGAGTACCATTAGATGGAACAATTGTAGAAGGTAATACAACAATAGATACATCAGCATTAACAGGTGAATCTATTCCAGTGGAGAAAGAATGTGGACAAGAGGTTTTAGGTGGAAGTATTAATATAACAGGAACAATTAAAATGAGAGTTTCTAGTGAGTTTGAACAAAGTACAGTTGCAAGAATATTAGAGCTTGTTCAAAATGCTAGTAGCAAGAAAGCAAAAACAGAAAAGTTTATCACTAAATTTTCAAGATATTATACTCCAGTAGTAGTCATTGCAGCAATAGTTTTAGCAATAGTACCGCCAATAGTAATTCCAGGACAAGAGTTTACAACATGGTTTTCTAGAGCCTTAATATTCTTAGTTGTATCATGTCCATGTGCTCTAGTAGTATCAGTTCCTTTAGGATTATTTGCAGGTATAGGAAGTGCATCTAAGAAAGGAATATTAGTTAAAGGTGGAAACTACTTAGAAGTGCTTAAAAATGTTGATGTAGTTATTTTTGATAAAACAGGAACATTAACAGAAGGAATTTTTAAAGTTTCTAAAATAGATAGCTATGGTGGATTATCTAAGAGTGATGTATTAAAATATGCAGCAGCATGTGAGAAATTATCAAATCATCCAATAGCAAAATCAATCTTAGATGAATTTGAAGCAAGTAAGCAAGGTGATGTTGAAGATATTATTGTAGAAAATCATAAAGAAGTTCCAGGAATGGGAATTCAAGGTGAAATAGATGGCAATAAAATTTTAGTAGGTAACTATAAATTAATGCAGTCAAATAATATAAAAGTAACTGAAATTGATGCAATAGGAACAATAGTATATTTAGCAGTTAATGGAGAGTTTAAAGGAAGTATTATAATTTCAGATAAAATTAAACAAGATTCAAAAAAAGCTATAAAAGAACTTAAAGAAGTTGGTGTAAAAAATATTGTTATGCTAACAGGAGATAATAAAAAAGTTGGAGAAAAGGTAGCAAAAGAACTTGGAGTTGATACAGTATATTCAGAATTATTACCAAGTGGAAAAGTAGAAAAATTAGAAGAAATATTAGAATCAAAAGAATATAAGAATGTAGCTTTTGTAGGAGATGGAATAAATGATGCCCCTGTTTTAGCTAGAGCAGATCTTGGAGTTGCTATGGGTGGAATTGGCTCTGATGCAGCTATAGAGGCAGCAGACATTGTTTTAATGCAAGATAATCCAATGGCATTGAAAGAGGGAATATTAGTAGCTAAGAAGACAAATAAAATCCTTTGGCAAAATATTATATTTTCATTAGGAATTAAACTTCTTGTATTATTATTAGCTATATTTGGAGTAGCTAATATGTGGGAAGCTGTATTTGCAGATGTAGGAGTTACAGTAATAGCTGTAATAAATTCTATGAGAGCATTAAAATAGAAAGGAATTCCATTGACAAAATTCGAGTTTCTAAGGTATAATTCAAGATGAACTTTCAGGCGAGAGGGAAAAGGCATTAGGGAATATTTCATATTCTCACATATAAGGTTTAACTTTATATTAAAATTGGGATGAAGTTTATGTGTAAGTTTTTATACATAAACTTTATTTTTATCCAAATATAATTACATATGAAAGTTTGATAAATAAAAAACAAGCTATCAATTTTTAAAAGGGTAAGGAAGAAAATACATAAAGATTTCTAAAAATTACATATAAAATATATAATTATTTTAAAAAAGTGGTTTAAATATAAAGAAATATGGTAGAATAAAGATGATAGTTAAAAATTTCACACCCTTTAAAAGAAGGGAATAAAATAAATTAGAAGGAGACATAGAGATGGAAAAGAAAAAAAATATTTCTATGGCTGTTATAAAAAGATTGCCTAAATATCATAGGTATTTAAATGAATTATTAAGAAATGATGTTGATAGAATATCTTCAAAAGAGTTAGGAGAAAAGATCGGCTTTACAGCATCACAAATCAGACAAGATTTAAATTGCTTTGGTGATTTTGGGCAGCAAGGATACGGCTATAATGTAAGAGAACTTGCAAGTAAAATAGGAACAATATTAGGTTTAGATAATGAGCACACTGGTGTTATTGTAGGGGCAGGGAATATAGGTCAAGCGATTGCAAACTATACTAGATTTGGAAAGATGAGCTTTGATTTAAAAGGAATATTTGATGCAAATCCTAAATTAAATGGAATAAAAATAAGAGATATATCAATAGAAGATATTGATGAGTTAGAAGGATTTTTAGAAACAAATAAAATTGATATAGGTGTAGTTTGTGTACCGAGAGTAAATGCACAAAAAGTTTCTGATATATTAGTAGCTGGTGGAGTTAAAGCTATTTGGAATTTTGCACCTGTAGATTTAGTAGTTCCAAATGATGTTATTGTTGAAAATGTACATTTAAGTGAGAGCCTTTTAACATTAATTTATTTATTACACAATAAATAAAACATATATAATGTAAGAATTGGATTATGCTAAAAAAATTGTATAATTTTTCACAATATATATTGCAAAAGATTTAACGAAGGATTATAATTATAATTGAAGTTGAGAGACTTCAATTATTTTTTTGTTTTTATTTGTTATATAATTAACAAACAAGTAAAATTTTCTAAATAAAATATTAACAATCGACAAATAAGTAAAAATTTGCTATTAAATAAAGAGAGTGTGTTAAGGAGGATTTTAAAATGGAATTAAAAAATGTACTTCTTGAGAAAGAAGGAAATTTAGCTATTGTTACTATTAACAGACCAAAAGCATTAAACGCTTTAAATTCTGAAACATTAGCTGATTTAAATACAGTAGTTGAAGATTTAGAAAAAGACAGTAATATTTATGCAGTTATCTTAAAAGGTGCAGGAGAAAAAGCTTTTGTTGCAGGTGCGGATATTGCAGAAATGAAAGACTTAACAGAAGAGCAAGGAAGAGAATTTGGAATTTTAGGAAATAGAGTTTTCAGAAGATTCGAGAAATTAGATAAGCCAGTTATAGCGGCTGTATCAGGATTTGCCTTAGGTGGTGGATGTGAACTTGCTATGAGTTGTGATATTAGAATCGCATCAGAAAAAGCTAAGTTTGGTCAACCTGAATCAGGACTTGGAATAACTCCAGGATTTGGTGGAACTCAAAGATTACCAAGAATAGTTGGAATGGGTAAAGCTAAGGAACTTATATACACTAATGACATTATAAAAGCAGATGAAGCCTTAAGAATAGGGTTAGTTAATAAAGTAGTACCATTAGAAGAATTAATGGATGCTGCAAAAGAAATGGCAAATAAAATAATGAATAATGCACCAATTGCAAACAAACTTTGTAAGGATGCAATAGATAGAGGAATGCAAGTATCAATAGATGAAGCTATTATGATTGAAGCAGAAGATTTTGGTAAATGTTTTAAAACAGAAGATCAAACAGAAGGAATGACAGCTTTCTTAGAAAGAAGAGCTAAAAACTTCCAAAATAAATAGTATATAAATAAAACTTTAAATAATAAATATTATATAGAAGACAGGGTGTAATGAATAGGAGGGCAATTTAAATGAATTTCCAATTAACTAGAGAACAAGAATTAGTAAGACAAATGGTTAGAGAATTCGCTATAAACGAAGTTAAGCCAATTGCAGCTGAAATTGATGAAACAGAAAGATTTCCAATGGAAAACGTTGAAAAAATGGCTAAATTAGGAGTAATGGGAATACCATTTCCTAAAGAATTTGAAGGAGCAGGCGGAGACACTCTTTCATATATTTTAGCAGTTGAAGAATTATCAAAAGTGTGTGGTACTACAGGAGTTATCCTTTCAGCACACACATCTTTATGTGGAGCTGTTATAAATCAATTTGGTAACCCTACGCAAAAAGCTAAATATTTACCTGACTTAGCTTCAGGAAGAAAAGTTGGAGCATTTGGTTTAACTGAGCCAGGAGCTGGAACTGATGCAGCAGGACAACAAACTACAGCAGTTTTAGATGGAGATAACTATATCTTAAACGGATCAAAAATATTCATAACAAATGGTGGAGTTGCTGAAACTTTCATAATATTTGCTATGACAGATAAGAGCCAAGGAACTAGAGGAATATCAGCATTTGTTGTTGAAAAATCATTCCCAGGATTCTCAGTAGGGAAAGTAGAAGACAAGCTAGGAATTAGAGCTTCATCAACTACAGAACTTATTATGGAAAATTGTGTAGTTCCAAAAGAAAACCTACTTGGAAAAGAAGGAAAAGGATTTGGAATAGCAATGAAAACTCTTGATGGAGGAAGAATTGGTATAGCTGCTCAAGCACTAGGAATTGCAGAAGGTGCATTAGAAGAAGCAGTTAACTACATGAAAGAAAGAAAACAATTTGGTAGACCTTTATCAGCATTCCAAGGATTGCAATGGATGATAGCTGAAATGGATACTAAAGTAGAAGCAGCTAGACATTTAGTTTATAAGGCAGCAACTTTAAAAGAAGCAGGACTTCCATATTCAGTAGATGCAGCTAGAGCAAAATTATATGCAGCAGAAGTTGCTATGGATGTTACTACTAAAGCAGTACAAATCTTCGGTGGATATGGATACACTAAAGAGTACCCAGTAGAAAGAATGATGAGAGATGCTAAGATAACTGAAATTTATGAAGGAACTTCAGAAGTTCAAAAAATGGTTATCGCAGGAAGCAAGTTAAGATAAAGGGGAGGCCTAAATAGAATGAATATATTAGTTTGTTTAAAACAAGTTCCAGATACAACAGCAGTAAAAATTGATCCTAAAACAGGAACACTTATAAGAGATGGTGTACCATCAATAATTAACCCAGAAGATAAGCATGCATTAGAAGCAGCTTTACAAATAAAAGAAAATAGTGGAGCAAAAATAACAGTTATAAGTATGGGACCTCCACAAGCTAAAGAAGCTTTAAGAGAAGCTTTATGTATGGGAGCTGATGATGCAGTTCTTATTACAGATAGAGCATTTGCAGGAGCTGATACATTAGCAACTTCAAACG
>NZ_JBOGCC010000131.1:0-1808 GCF_051656525.1 Clostridium sp.
CTTTAATAAATATAGCAAATATAAAGCCGAAAACTAAGGATGAACTTATGAGTATCCGTGGAATGGGGGAAAAGAAACTTTTAAAATATGGTGATGAATTATTAAATATAGTAAATAGAAGTTAAGATGAAGCTAAAGGTTTCATCTTAATTTTATAAGGAGGATTATTATGTTAAGTAAAGAGCTTGCCCAAATTGTTTTAGATAAAATGATGGATATACTACCTTACAATGTAAATATAATGGACAAGAAGGCTATCATAATAGCTAAAGGGGAAAACAGAGGGAGAAATTTATGAAATTTGTATTAGCACCAGATTCATTTAAGGAAAGTATGACATCAAAAGAAGCATGTAATGCTATGGAACGAGGAATTAAAAAAGTTATTAAAGATGCAGAGTGTATAAAGGTTCCAATGGCAGATGGGGGAGAAGGAACAGTTGAAGCACTAGTTAATGGAACTAATGGAAGATTTGAAAAAGTAATGGTAACACCACCAATGGCAGATGATAGAAAAATAAGTGCTTTATATGGAATTTTAGGAGATGGAAAAAGAGCAGTTATAGAGATGGCACAAGCTAGTGGAATAGGTCTTGTAAAAAGAGAAAATAGAAATCCACTTTTAGCTACAACTTATGGAACAGGAGAAATAATATTAGACGCCTTAAATAAAGGTGTAGAAAATATTATTATAGGCATAGGTGGAAGTGCCACAAATGATGGTGGAGCAGGAATGCTTATGGCACTTGGAGTAAAATTTTATGATAAAGAAGGTAAGGGGTTAGGTTTTGGAGGAAAAGAACTTTTAAAATTAGAAAGAATAGATATAAAAGGTTTAGATAAAAGGATTAAAAATATATCTATAGAAGTTGCTTGTGATGTAACAAACCCATTAGTTGGAGAGTTTGGAGCATCAAGAATTTTTGGACCACAAAAAGGTGCAACAGAAGAAATGGTAGAAACTTTAGATAAGGCTCTTACAAATTATGCAAAAATTATAAAAAAAGATTTAGGAATAGAAGTTAAAGATGTAGAAGGAAGCGGGGCAGCAGGTGGACTTGGAGCAGCATTTTTAGCATTCTTAAATGGAAAGTTAAAAAGGGGTGTAGATTTAGTAATAGAACATAGTGGATTAAAAGAAAAAGTAAGGAATGCAGATTATGTATTTACGGGAGAAGGTTCCATAGACTCACAAACTATCTTTGGAAAAACGCCAATGGGAGTAGCAAAAATAGCAAAATTAGAAAATGTAAAAGTGATAGCCTTTGCAGGAAAAGTAGAAGAGGGTTCAGAGAATCTTTATGAAGTTGGAATTGATGGGATGTTTAGCATAATGAGGGAGATTACAGAGTTAGATACAGCCCTTAAAAAGGGAGAAAAAAACTTAGAAAAAACAGTTGAAAATGTGGTGAGAATCATAAATATGTAAATGTGTTTTAATAAGTAATATGTAAATTAAAGTTGAAAGAATTAGAAAAATAGATTTCTAATTCTTTTTTTTTGTCATATAAGGTGGAGATTTAAGAATATATTTTAAGTAAAAAGGAGGGGATTGTATTATGGATTTTAGAAAGTTTATACAAACCGATAGAGACAATAGAGAAAAGGAAAAGTTTAATGGTACATTTTTAGATTATTTAGAAATAGTAAAAGAAAACCCAGATATAGCGAAGCTATCACATAAAAGGTTATATGATAAGATTTCTGAAAAGGGAGTAGAGGTATTAAAAGGAGAAGAAAACTATAAAGTTAAAAGAATTTATGGAAATGAAATAATAAGAAAATATGGATTTTTTAAAGATAATTTCT
>NZ_JBOGCC010000132.1:0-19839 GCF_051656525.1 Clostridium sp.
AAGTTATATCTAAAAATATATATAAAGGTACTGATAAAATAAAAAACATAAGAGATATAAAGAAAATATCTATTGATTATAGTATCTTAGAAGAGTTTTTTATTTTAAGTAAAATTTTAGGTTATATTAATTCAAAAAACACATTTTTCCGACCGTCGGAATTTTCAAAAGATATAAATATATTTGATTTAGAGTTCCATGATGCAATAAATTATTTAACAACAAAAGAATTAATTGATATTAACACTGTTGAAGAAATAACAGAGGAAATTAGAAATAATTTTATTTGGGTAAAAAAATCTAATGACTTAGAGATAACTAAAAAAATATTTAATCAACTTGAGAAACATATGGAAAATGGTGGAACATTTAAAAGTTTTAAAGAAGATATTAAAGTATATTTAGATAAATCTGGGCTTGGCCAAGATGGATATTATTTACAAAATGTATTTAGAACAAATTTAATGAGTGCATATAATGCTGGTGCTTACAAACAACAGATGGAAGTAACAGATGATTTTCCATATTGGATGTATGACTCTGTAATAGATGATGGAACAACTGAAACTTGTAAAAAATTAGATGGTGTAATATATAGAGCAGATGATCCTATTTGGGATTCTATTTATCCACCAAATCATTATGGATGTAGAGGTGCTGTTATTCCGCTTAGTTATGAAGATATAAAAGAGAATAACTATAAAGTTTCAAAACAAAAATTTGATTTAGATTTAAAAGAGTTTGAAGGAAATCCAGCTAAACATTATTTTGAAAACTTAAAAAATAGTGTAACAAAAAAAGAAAAAGAAGTAGATTTTTTATCTAGAAAACTGGAGATTATTGAAAATGCAAAACCTTATATGGAGAGATTTGAAATAAATAAATTTAAACCAGCAGTAGAAAGAGAAATCGTTACAAAAATAAATAAAAGATTAGGTAATGATTCTGTAATTTCACATAAATCAATGCAAGCTTATGGCTCAACAGGTTTTTCTAGGGATGGAAGAGTAACTAATATTACTTTTAAAACTGGAGACAAAAGAAGTACAGAAAGTAAAATAAAAACCATGTTCCATGAATTATTTCATGCAAGTGCAAATGATTATAAAAATCTTGTTTATCATGAGTTAGAAGAAACTATGGCAGAAACAATAGGAACTTATCTTGCAGAAGCTCATGGAGCGACATATAAAGAAATTTCAAGTTCATATATAGAAATTCTAGTAGATTCTTTACCTAAATTAAAAAAATTAGATCAATTCAAATCAGCTAAAACTATTTCTGATTTTGGTAAAAAGCTTTTAGAGATTGGTAGAATTGATATGCTTTCTATTTTAAATAAAAACACTATAATGTTTAAAGAAATTAAAAATCCTCAAAAACTAGTAGATTATATTTTAAAATATGATTTAGATATAATTAAAAGTAGTGAGATAAAAGATATTTATAAGAAATTTATTACTAATTCACTAAAAGGAAAATATTCGGATGAAGTTATAGAAAATTATTTTAACAATAATTACAATAAATTTATTGAAAAAATTGAAAAAAAAGATTATAGTATAAGTAGTTATGAAGCTGTTTATTTTATAAATGCTTTATTCAAAAAGGAGGTTTTATAATGGATAAATTTATAGAATTAGATTTACAAGGTAAACTCCAGGAGATAGAGGCAAGTTTAAAAGATAAGAATAAATTTAATGAGTATCAGCTTTATTACAATTCTTTATGCCAAAAAGATACCTTCTTAGTGGATGAAATAACTGAAGTTAATAAAACTTTTAAAGAGAAGTTAGAAGCTGATGGAGAGCAAGAGTTTTTAGAAGCATTAATAAATGTTGGTTTTTTTGATGAGTAAGCCTTTAGATAGATTAGTTCATTCTATTGCTGAAAAAATAGAAAGAGCTGAAAATTTAGAGCCTTTGTTAAAAACTATTGCTATGGACATACAAAAAGAAACTCAGTTGAATTTTAAAAATCAACGAAGGCCAGATGGTCAAGCTTGGAAAAAAAATAGAAGAGGCGGCCAAACATTAGCAAGAACAGGAATTTTAAAACGAAGTTTTACAACTTATACCTATGGAAATACAGCAGCAGTTGGAACTAATGTCCCGTACGCACGCATACATCAATATGGTGGAGTGATAAAGCCTAAAAGAGGTAAATACTTAGCAATCCCAATAAATAAAAAAGCTGAAGGAAATTCTCCAAGAGATTTTGATGATACAATTTGTATAAAAGCAAAAAATGCCTTATATATTGTTAGGAAGCTTGATAAAAAAGGAAAAAATTTAGAATTCTTATATAAACTCCAAAAAGAAGTTATTGTTCCTGAAAGGAAATTTTTAGGAATAAATGATAAAATGAAAAATAAGTATGCGAACTTAACAAAAAAGCATATTTTTAAATAAAAAGAGAGACCTTGAGTCCAGATGTTATACGATTTTTTTCGTATACTCTGGACTTTTTTTATTTTCTCACTGGAGGTGATAATTATGAGTAAAAAAAGAGTAAAAGTTTTTTCAAGTGGAAATTATCCTCAAGGTGATTATCCACCAGAAAGAGTAAAAAAAATATTTGGTAATGCTACAAAGTCGAATGCTATTTTCATCCACACTTCAAAATGGAAAGGGAATTCACCGCCTAAAGTTGGAGAATTTTCTGGATTTGAATTAGTTAATAACGGTAATAAAGTAGATGTTTTTGCAAATATAGAATTGAATGAAAAGGGAAAAGTGTATCATTCTGACAATATTTTTAAAGGAATATCTGTTGAAATACCAGGAGATAAATTAACTAATATAGCTTTATTGCCATTGGGGGTTAATCCAGCTGTTGAAGGGGCAGAGTTTGAAGAAAACTCATTTATAGAACCATCTGATTTAGAATTTGAGGAGGCCAAAGGAATTATGAAATTTGAAGATGTATTATCATTTATATTTGCAACACAATTAACAGTTGAGCAGTTAACTCAACTAATGAGAAGTTTACAGTTAAAAGTTACAGACAAACAAGCTGTTTATAATTTAGCTAGAGAGTTTGCCGCTGAAAGAGTTGAAATAGCAGCAATAGAAGAGGTTAATCCTAAAACTGCAGCCGAAATAGAAAAAGAGTTTGAAGAAAAATTTGAAAAGAAATTAAAAGCTAAAGAGTCAGCAGCAGAGTTTATGAAAACAAATAATAATAAGATTACTCCAGCTATGAAAGAAATTCTAACAGAAGTAAAGATAGAAACACTTTATCTAAATTCAGATACAAACAACTATGAGTTTGCTGGAAAGAAAGAGTCTCCAATTGAATTCTTGACAGCTATTTTTGAAAAAATGCCAGAGATATTAAAGGAAGGTCAAGTTATTACAGAGTTTGAAGGTAAAAAAGAAAAAGAAGAAACTCCACAAGAGTATGCAGCAAGAATACATGGTGGAAATTAAGGAGGTTAAATATGCCAAGAGTTATTAGAGAGAGGGTTGAACCTCAAAATTTAGTTTTGAAGAGATATAGAGGCGATAGAAATTACACTATAGCTGGTTCTGAAACAGAATTAAAACATGGACAAGCTATGGCTATAAAAGCAACTGATGGGAAATTATATCCATATGATAAAGCTGGAGCGGATGGTTTGAATATCCCAATTGGAATTTATGTTGGTAGTAATAAAACTTCTTCAACAGATTTTAAGGGATCTATTACTACTTCAGCTGACGTTTTAAAAGATAAGGTTGTAGGAATAGAATTTGCAACAGATTTTAATGCAATTATAGAATTACAAAAGATGGGAACATTTCTACTAGATGCAATTGAAGGTAAAGAGGTGAATGAATAATGAATAAAACGATGATAATGATAATAGCTTTGATTTCTGCTGCGAAGTATAACTATCCTCAGCCATATTTAAATAAATTTACAGCAAGTAATAATTATTATGAGTCTATAACAGAAAAAATTAGATTAGATGATTTATACAGCCATTTTACTGAAGCTGGTGTTGTTAATAGAAACGATGAGTTACCAATCATAAAAGTTAATGGATTCGACAAACTAGAAGTGGAACCGCCAATAGTTGGAGGAGAAATTCCTTATTCAGCTTCAGATTTATTAGTATTAGCAGCTGGTGTTCCAGAATATACAACAGATGGCAAAATGTTAACATCTGAGGAAGCATTAAAGAAAAAGTATTCAACAATTTTAAAAGCTGCAATTGAAAATAGAAAAGAGGTAATGGCAGGAGATATTTTTTTAACTGGAAAAACACTAGGTCCTCATGGAGAGGAAATTGATATGGGCTTAGAAGATGAAAAATCGTTAACTTTAACAGGTAAAAATGTAACAGATGAAATTACTGCGATGATTTCAGAATACTATACTAAACATTCGATTATTCCGACTGTTGATGTAGGAATAAACATTTTCAATAAAATAAAAAATGAAGCATTAAATGCTAAACAAAACATAAATAAAGTTACTGTTCATGGAAATCCAGCTGACCCAACTAATATGTTTTTAACTATAAATGATAATATGAGAATAGGATTATTATCAATACATAAAAAAATAGATCCTGCTAATAAAATAATTATGTCTAATCCTTTTGTTATGGGATTAGCTTTTGCTGGATTAACATATGGAAATACTAAAACTAATAATGTTGAAGTTGTAAAAGCTAGATTATTAGCAAATGAAACAAGAGTTAGTGATCAAGGTTCTAAAGGTTTATGGGCTAAATCAGCTCCTCTTCCTCTTGTTATTAATGTTAAGCAGTTTGAAAGATATAATGTAACTTTATAGGTGGTTTTATGAATAAAATTCCTATTTTAAAAGTTGAAGATTTTTTAACAGAAAGAATAGCTTATGATATATGTGATTTTTTAGGGAAATCAAGAGATGATTTAACTATTTTAGTAGAAGGAGAGTCTAGTGAGGATAAAACCTCACTGAACTCCAAAGCTGTTGCTTATATTAACTTTAGGCTTGGAAAGCATATTTCAAAAGTAGATGAAGAAAAATGGTTGATATTAAAGGAAAACTATATATTTTGGAAACTTTATGAAATGGCAAATATAGCTCAGGATTTACCTGTAAAAGATAAAAAAAGAGAGTTAGATGAACTTTTAAAAACACTTGTAGATGAAGAAGCTACTAAATATCAGAAAAAAGGAGTTATTGTAATATGATAAGATGTGGCTTAAATACTAGGTTATTAGAGATTCAAAATAACTTATTAAAGATTAAATCTCAATATAGGTTTGGGATTGTTGATGATGTTGATGAATTTAAATTTACTTCTAGATCTATTGGGGTAATTATTGATGGAGAGACAACAAAAAATGGCCAAAGATATGTTAACTTAAGTTTTTATTATTCTGAAAATAAAATAGATAATCAACTTCTAAACTTTAGAGATAAGGTAAGAGAATTTATTGAATTTTTAGATAACAATGAAGATAATGACTTTGATTCATCTAATTTTGAAACAAAAATAGAGTATGGAAATATTGAAGATGAAACTCAAAGAGCAAGTTTGAGAACTGCAATTATAAAAAAAACATATAGAATTACTAATTTATTGATTGATATTGATGATAATGAATATCAAAAAATGAGTGAAAATATATATTTAAAATGTGAGGAGGGGATGTAGATGTCACAAAAATTAAATGGTGTAGTATCCTTCCAGATGATTTTTAAAGAATTATATACTCAGGCTATTATTAGTCAGGGTAATGGAGTTTTAGGGATTTTTTTATCAGATTCAACTAAAACTGATTTTTTAAAAAAATCTTATGTTGATATAAGTCAAGTAAAGGCTGAAGATTGGACTCCTGGAAATTATAAATACCTTAAAGACTTAGCTTTTAAAGGTACACCTAGAAAAGTTGTTGTTTATAGATTTGATGAACCTCAAAGTCTTGAGACTGGTTATCCTGATATGACTCATCTTAATGAGGCTTATAGATTAGCCTCTGAAGAGTGCGATTATTTTGCTTATCCAGGTGGAACAACAGAGGAGCAACAAGCACTTGTTGAAATGGTTAAAAAAGATAGAAGAGTGGATAAAATATTAAATCCATTACAGAAAACAATAAAGTTTTCAACAGCTGGAGTAACAGCTCCAGATATTCCATTTATTATAATGACAAATCAATGGCGAAAGGTAAATGGAACAAAATATACTGCTGTTGAGTATGCATTATGTTTAGCTTCTATTGCCGCAGGACTAGGAATAAAAGGTTCTATGACATATTATAAAGAACCGTGGGTAGAAGAAGCTGAGTTTATAGAAGATGTAAATGCGGCTGTTGGAAATGGATACTTAGTTACTGTACCTCAAACTGATGGGGATAAAATCATCTATAGATTAGAAAGAGGAGTTAACTCAATGACAACTCCAACAGAAACTCAAGGTAGAACATTTTCAAAAGTTAGATTAGTTGCAATAATGGATCAAAATTTAAAAGATATTAAATATACTTATGTCAATTATTATATAGGAAAAAGAGATAACACTTATGAAAATAAATCCCTATTTTGCTCTGCTGTTAATGGCTATTTATTAGGATTTATGAAAGATGGATACTTAGATTCAAACTATTTAAATAAAATGGTTATTGATCTTGATTCTCAAAAAAAATGGGCATTTGAAAATGGGAAAATAACAGAAGAAGAGATGTTGACAATGGATGAATATCGAGCTTTGAGATTAAACACAAAGGATCAAGGTTTTTATAGAATAAAAGAGTTTACACCTGTTGATGTTATGGAAGACACAATAGTTGAAGTAGAGGTGATATAGTTGGAAAAATTCAAACCACGAAATATATTTAATGGAGCTTTTGCAAAACTCTATTTTGATGGTGAAATATTAATGGAAGCTAAGGCTGCAGAAGGAACTATTGAAGGAGATTATGAAGAAATCCCTCTACCAGGTGGAACAAAAGGTCAAGTTTTAAAAGGTAGGAAAGGAGTTGGAAAGTTTACTGTTCACAAGGTTAACTCTATAGAGTTTAAAAAGTTTTTTGCTAACATGAAAGCTGGTAAAGTAACTGACTTTTCTCTTGAAGTAACTTTTGATGGTCCACAAACATTAGGAGCAGAAAGAATTTCTCTTCCAGACTGTGAGTTTACAGGGAATTTAAATCTATTCAACTATTCAGTTGATTCATTAATTGAAAAAGAATTTGAATTTATATTTGATCCTAATACTGCTGATATACCAGAAACTGTTTAAAAATTGGAGGAAATTAATATGGAAAATAAAGATATTAAAGATGAAAATAAAGGTTTAAAAGTAAAGATATCTATTGCGGATGTTATAACAAATGCTGAAAAGTTAGCTGAAAGTTCTAAAGTAAGAAAAAAGAAAATACTTCACTCTAAAAGATTAGAAGATTTGATTGGATGTGGAGGAATTGAGATTGAAAGTATTCCAAATAGAGTGGTTTATGAAGCTGAAACTAAAGAAGAGAATATAGATGTTATGTATTATGGTGGTATACCTGTAGATCCAACCTATATTCTATCAAAAGGAATTTCTAGTCCTATACTTACTACTGACGAAGTTAGAAAAGCTTTTAAAGTAAATACAAATAGAGATTTGTTTAAAAAAATATTCACTGAAGAGGAAATTACAGAAATGGCAACTGCTATTTTGAATTTAAAAGGTGGCTCTTTTACTGTTGAAAAAGAACTAAAAAACTAATTGGCTCTGACTTAACTTTAGCAATGTATGAATTTTTTATACTCAAGGGACATAGGCTTGATTATCTAATGTCCCTTGAAGGACTTGAAAAAGAAACTTTTAAAGCTATTTTTTTAAGGCATGTTGATGCAGTTAATAAGAGCAATAATGGAGGTGGCCAATGAACGATTCGGTTGGAGTTAGTTTTCAAGTTGATACTTCAGAAACTGAGAAAAATTTCAAAAAATTACATTCTGTAGCGAATAATCTAAACGATTCGATGGCTCGAACTATAACTGGCATAGATAATGCCACACAATCTTTCTCTAAGCAAAATACAGAGATTAGAGAGTTAGAGAACTTGTACTCTTTAACTGGTAAAGAATTAAAAAAAGCAAGTGAAGATTGGTATTTATTATCAAAAGAAACAGATGTTTCTAGTGAAAAATTAGAAGAACAAAGAAAAAAAATAAATGAAGCAAGATTAGCTCATCAAATGATGGGTGAAACACTCGAAAATAGTAAAAATAAATTAAAAGAGTTGAAAAAAGAAAGTTCAGGAGTTAATGAATCTTTAAAGATGCCAAATATGGATTTACTAAATCAAAAAAGTTTTGAATTAGCAAGAGGTTTTAATCATATTGGAACAACCTCCCAAGGGACTAGTGCTGATTTAATTAATTTAAAAACTAATATTAATATATTAGATGGCTTTGTTAAAACTTCTGAAAACAATTTGAAAAATTTAACTGCAGAATATTCTGAATTATCTCAAAAAACAGGAACAACTAATAAAGATTTAGAAAATCATAGAAAGAAGATAGTACAAGCTACTAGAAATCACAATGATATGACTAATAGACTTGATTACCTTAATAAAAAGTTAGGTCAGAGTAGAACAGAGGTTAATAATTTATCAAATAGTGTTGAGAAATCTGGAAATTCTTTTAAAACAACAGCTGCAAAAATAACAGGTTATATTGGTGCTGCTGTTGGAATTAGAGAAGCTATCAATTTAGGTAAAAAAAGTATTGAAGTAAATTCCAATATGATTGAAACACAAAATAAGTTTAATGTTGTTTATGGAGAACATAGTAAAGCTGCAAATGCTTGGGCTAAAAATTATACAAATGTATTAGGCATATCTGAATTAAAAACAAAGGAATCTATGGGCGATATTCAAAATCTATTCACTGGTTTTGGGATGGATAGAAAAACTTCAATGAATATGTCTAAAGATATTGTCATGTTAGCAAATGATTTAGATTCCTTTAATAATTTATCTTCAAGAGGAATTGACGTTCATAAAACGATGCAATCTGCATTAATGGGTGAATCAGAGGCAGCAAAAACATTAGGAGCATCTATTTTAGAGCCTCAAATGAATGTTGCTGCAACGGCATTAGGATTTAAAAAATATTCTAACAAAATGGATGAAACCACTAAAATTATGATTAGAATGAAAGCTATTCAGATGCAGAGTAAAGATGCAATAGGTGATACCGCTAGAAATTTAGATACTGAAGTTGGAAAAAGAAGAAGATTAAATAAAGTAACTGAAGATTTTCAAATTATGCTAGGTGAAAAATTAATGCCACTACAATTAAAATATCTTGATACTGGAACAAAAACAATAGAGTTTTTAACAAATAATTTTGATTCTATTGTAAATGTTAGTCAGGCTTTGGGAGTTCTCGGAGCTAGTTATGCCGCATTTAAAATTGGTGCTGTCTTAATGAGTGGTTATCAAAAAATAACTACAGCTCTATCTTTAGCACAACAAGGACAATCTGTTGTTACTGGAATTTTAACTTTGGCACAAACAAAACTTAATGTTGCAATGGCAGCCAATCCTGTTGGGGTAGTTTTAGCTGGTATTACTGCTGTTGTTGGTGCAGGATATTTGCTTTATAAAAATTGGGAAACAATCAAAGAAAAAGCGTATAGCTTATGGGAAGCAATGGACAATAATCCATTTGGTAGAGCAGCAAAATTTATAATTCAGTATTTAACTCCTATTGGCCAATTAACAACAGGTATAAAAAAGCTATATGAATGGTATAAAAAATTTAAAGGTGAAGGAGATCTAGAGAAAGAAGCTCAAATAACTGGTGTTGTTGATTCTCCAGATTTAACTCCAAAACCTGATGGAAGCCATAGAAATGGCCTTACTTCTGTCCCTTTTGATGATTATATGGCTGAACTTCATAAAGGAGAACGAGTTCTAACTGCTGAAGAAAGTAAAGCTTATAATAGTACTATTAACAATAATACTATTAATACATCTAAAATCAACAATATTAATCAAAAGCCACAAAGTAATAAGATTACTATTCAAATTGATAAAATCATTGAAAATATAAACGTAAAGGATTCTAACGAATTAGATTATAAATCGATTGCTTCTAAAGTAATTGAACATATAATTCCTAAATTAGAAATTGCCTTAGCAGAAGTATAGGAGGTGCATATGAATCCATATTTTCAAATAGGAATATCAAATATTAGAGAAATTTATAAAAAAAAATTATTACAAAATCCACTTGTTAAAGGTTTAGTTGATACAGTTGAAGGTATGGATTCAGTTGTTTCTCAACTTTTTCCATCTTCTAGAATTAGGTTTTTAAATACAGATATATTTATAAAAAAAGGTAAATTATATGCTGATGGAGTAGTGTTACTCCATTTTCCTATTGTTCCAACAGAAATCTCTGTTTCTGGTGATGGAAATTCTGAAGAAGTAAATACTCCTATGGGATTAGTAACTTTTTTAGATAAACATGGACTTCAAGAAATTTCATGGAGTTCATTCTTTCCAGCTGATTATGTTAGTTTTTCAAAAAATCAAGGAATATCAGAATGGGAAGCTGTTTCAATTATTGAAAATTTAAGAAAAACCGAAGAACCAATTGATTTAATAATAACAGGAACAGAAATAAATTTAACTGTATCAATAACAAATTTTACCTATACTCAATCTGCAAACGGTAATATTGAGTATAATCTAAGTTTTAAAGAGTTTGTATACCCTAAAGAAATCCCACTAAAAGAGGATAGCAATAGTACTTATTATAAACCACAACAAACACAAGAGAAGAAAATAGGGGTTAAGTATTCTAATAAAGATGGAAAACCTCAATTTACTGAATATAAGAGTATTTATAATGAAGATTTTCTGTCTAACGAACAATAAAAGATATGAAATAACATCTATTGTTAAAGATGGCTTCTCTTGGTCAAAATCAATAGATGAATTTTCACAAAAATTGGAATTTGAAGTTATTGATAAAAAAGTTCCTGGTTATCCAATAAATCCAGTTGAAGAAGGAAGTGTTATCCAAATTTATAATGATGATCTTTTAGAATTTGATGGAATCGTTTTATCAAATGTTGATGATTCTTATAGTGTTGTTGATTTTGCTTTTTATTTTAGTAAAAATGAAGAAATCTATCAATTTAATGAAGTAGCTGCAAATATTTGTGTTGAGGAAGTTATTAAATCTTTAGAAGGTCCTGTTGGAGAAATTGATGCGTCTGATATCTTAATAGACAAAATATATTTTGAAGAAAGTGCTGGTTCTGTTATATCTAAAATTATTGAGGAAATTCAAGTAAAAAGTGGAGAAGAATTTTATTTTTATTATAGAAAAGGACAATTTCATTTTAAAAAATATCCTACTGAAGTAAAAAACTTTGAATTTAATTATTATAACAAAAATTATAATTTAAATTCTTTTGTAAAAAGTATATCTAAATCATCAAGCATTGAAAATATGTATAACTCTGTAAAAGTAGTTATAAAAAACAATAAAGAAGATTATTATACAGAAATTTATTCCGACGGTCGGAATATTAAAAAATATGGAATTATGCAAAAAATAATAACTGTTGAAGCTGAAAAAAGTGAAGATAGTAAGCCCGTTGGAGAAAACTTTTTAAAAGCAAATTCAAAAGTAACAAAATCTTTATCACTTACAATTCCTTATGTTAAGAACATTTGGGATGGAGATATTTTAAAAATATCTAATGAAGAGTATGAAGTTGATGGATTTTTTAGAGTAATTAGCTTTACAAAAACAATGAAAGAAATAGGATTGGAGTTGATAGAACTTGAATGAATATAGAAATTTTGCAAAACTTATTAAATATTCTCCAAAAAATAAATGGGCTGGAGTTGTTTTAGGAACAGTTGAAGTCGCTCCTCCAGATTTACAAGTTAGAGTAAATCCTAAATTACTTCTTAAAAAGCATCAAATTTGTATAGCAAAAGAAAAAGTAATAGGTTACACTAGAAAATTTAACATTAAAGGTAAAATAAAAGGGTTTACTTTAGAAAATGCAACTATTGAAACAACTTCTTCAAATACTGAAGCTGGTCCAGGTCCTCATAAACATGAGCATGGAATAGTTGAGGGAACTATAACAGGACAAGCTGGAACATTTGAATTTGATGGAACTTTAAAATGGACTGATGAACTTAAAGTTGGAGAACAAGTTATATTGATACCAACCAATCAAAACTCTATTTTCTTTTTACTAGATACAAGCTTTTACTATTAAGGAGGTGGGTGATGTTTCCAGAAATATTAAATGTTGTCTTAGATGTTTATAAAAGTGAAGAAACTACATCTAAAAAAAATATTGATAATCTAATAGATATCAAATGGAATTTTGATGAAAATAAAACAGTTATTAAAAATGGTATTCCTTGTGATTTGATAGATAAAAGAGAGATTGTTAAACAATGGATTAAAAAATGTTTTATGACTTCTAAAAATACTTATCAAACTTATATAGTTAATGAAAGTACTCTTCCTTTTGGAATTCCTTTAAAAAACTATATTGGTAAAAATATAAAAATGAATTTAATTATCTCTGAAATGAAAAAAGAGATTAAAGAAATGATGCTAAAATTTCCATACATAGCAGAAGTTAGAGATGTTGTTGTTATTCAAATAAAAGATAAACTTTTTATATTTTATACAGTTATAACAACTGATAACCAACAATTAATAGGTGATGATTTATTATGAAAAATATTATAAGTAGAATGGTGGCCAATATCTCTAAATATTTTAGTACTGAAGAGGGAACTTATACAAAAGATATTGTAATAAATCCAATAGCAATAGAACTAAAAAATACTTCTGAAAAAGTTGCTGAAACAATGAGTAAAAGATTTAGTGGTGATGCAACTGGTAATGACTTAGATATTATTTGCCAAGATGATGGAATTTATAGAATACCTGCTATTAAAGCAACTGGAAAAGCTAAAGTTAGTGGGTTGAATGGATATTTTGTTAGAAAAGGCATGAAATTAGTTAGGAAAGATAGTGTTACATACACAATTATTGAAGATAAAGAAATAGTTAATATTTCAACAGTAGTTAATATTGAATGTGATGTTCCTGGAACAAATGGAAACTGCTCTATTGGTGACATAACAAAATTTAGTATGAACTATCCTGGGCTAAATCATGTTATCAATGAAGAACCTATTGTAAATGGAAAAGATGAAGAAACGGATGAAGAGTTACATCAAAGAAGAAATCAACAAATTTCTTCCCCCGCTACAAGTTGGAATCAACACTGGTTTAAAAATGAAGCTTTAAAAATTCCGACGGTCGGAATTGCAAATTGTATTCCACGACCTACTGGAGCTGGAACAGTAAAGTTAATTATTGGAACAAATGATTACGAACCTTCAACTTCAGAAGATTGTCAAAAGGTTCTATCTCATTTAGAAGAACAATTTTTAAATGATATTACAATTACAGTTGTTCCATTAAAAAAGAAAAAATTAAATATTTCAATTGAAGCTATTCTTAGTTCTGACTTTGATTCTGATTCAGCTAAAAATTTAATAATTGAAAATTTAAATGAATATTTCAAAGCAGCTCTTTTTAAAAGTAGAACTCTATATTATTCTTATATTTTGGAAGTATTAACACATTGTAAAGCTATTAATACTGTTAAAAATGTAACTATTAATAGTGCTAAAGAGAACATCGTTGTAAATGATGATGAATTAGCTTATATTGATTCAACAAGTATAAATTTAAATTAAGGAGGAAATTATGCCTTTAACAAACTATGAGGCCAATAAGTATATAAATGACAGACTAACAAATGGAAAATTTGTAGGACTTTTAAAGAGTGATCCTGGTTTTAATGGAGATATTTCCTCTGAAGTTTCAGCAACAGAGTACAGAAGACAGGCGATAACTTTTCTAGCTGGAGCAGAAGGAAGAACTCACAATAGAGATGAAATTTCTTTTCCTATCGCTTCTAGCAACTGGGGAACTATTAAATTTATTGGTATTTTTGATGCTGCAACTGGGGGAAATTTAATATCTTATTCTAAGTTAAATTATGAAAGAGAAATTAGATCTGCAGATAGATACATTATTCCAGAAGGTTATAATATCTTTGAGGTTAGATAATGTTCCTAAAAAAATATGTTCTAGAAAATGAAGAATATAATGCTCTTGATTTAGTAAATCATGTTACTGCAGAGTATTCTTTCAACTGGGGGTATCTTGATAATATTAGTAATACTGCTAATCAAAAAATTTATGATTACAGCGAATCTGTTTTACAAAAAATAAATTTTAATAATATTGTTTTGGATGTAGTTGTATCTAAAGCTTATCTTCAGAAACTTTTATCTTATATTCCTGAATATGCAAGAAAAGATGAATATATAAATGTTATATATAAAGCTTATGAAGAGGAACTTCTAAATCTCGATTATGAAATTCAAAAATTAGAAAAAGATTTGAATATTTCAACAGCTATAAGTACTTTGAATTATTTAGAAGATGAATACAGAGTATTTAATAATATAAATTTAGGAATAATTTTTAGAAGGAATACAATAATCGCCAAAAGAATTGCTAAAAATTTAAATACGAATAAGGACTCTATAATAAGATATTCAAATCTATTTTTATTAGGAGATCCAAAAAGTATTGAAAATAAAAAGAATGAATTTAAGCTAGTTATACACTATGATTCAATAAATAATTCTGAGTATTTAGAAAGATTTAAAGACTTTATAGAAGAAATTATACCAGCTTATTACGTTTTAGAAATAAATACAGGAGGAGAACTATGGCAAACCAACAAATAGATAATATTGAAGATATAAATGAAGCCATAAATCCAATCACACCACCAATTGATGGCCAAGAAGGATTAGAGATGCTTGGCCATAACAGAAACCAACCTGTTGTCTTATCAAGATTTTCAAGATCTTTCTTTAAAATTTATTCACATTTAATTTCTTTACATTCATCTGTTAAAAATTTAGGACAAAATAAATTGGATAAAGGTGGATATGATGGAACTGCATTAGAATTAAAAAATTGGTTAGTCGCCAACTACACAACTTTGATGAATAATATTAGAGATACTTTAACTAATATGATAAATTTGAAATTACCTCATGGAGGATATAATGGAAGTGGTCAGCAATTAAAAAATGAGATAGATACAAAAGTTTCAAAATCAGGTGACACAATGACAGGTCTACTTCAAATGAACGCCCCAATTCAATCTGCAGGGTATATGAGTGATCATGGAGCTATCGCCAACTTAGGAGGTGGTTCATTTAGATTTGGGACTGCAGGTTTAAATTGGCGTATAGGTGTTAAAGGTAGTGACGGACATCTTGGGGTTTGGACACAACAAGATGATACAATACTATTTCAACCTTATAATTTTAGCCCAGAAGGTAGATTAACTGCACAAGGTGGGCTTATATTACCTCAATCTAATCAAGCCTCTATAAATGTTAAAGGTATATGTGGAGGTTATAATCAAGCTGTAGGGTTTAACTGTGGTTTAAATGTAAGTAATGCAAATGGCGCTCTAGATGCTCTAGTAGTCCCCAAAGATACTTCAACTTTCACCCCAATGTCAAAAATACAGACAGTTACAGAAGGAGTTGGATATACAACAAGGTATGTTATGGGTACTCTATCCACTGAAGGAAATTATGGTAGATACCAACTTTTAGCTTTTGGTGATGATCCTGGTAATTTACTGAGTTCTTGGACATGGGATATGAATGATGGGACATTTGAAACAAATAAGTTAAAAGTTCATGGTACTTCCACATTTTCTACAGAAATAGTTTCAAGTGCACATACCATGCTACGTTCATCTGTTACAGGTATGCATTTACATTCAAATGGTAATGCAATTGGATTTCTAAGTAGCTCTGGTGGGTGGATTTTTAGAGTAGATCAAGTAACAGGTGAAGTTATTAGTGGTTATAACTCGGTTACAATGCCTACTGGTCTAAGAATGTATTCGGCAGGAGATTCAATAGGATTTTTAGGAACAGACACTAACTGGAAACTTAGAATAGATAATAATGGTAACACTTTTTCCGAAGGTAAAGTAGACGCAAAAGGTGGTAAGATGGAAGGCTATCTTAATAGTCTTGTAGGAGACTATGCAGGGTTTAAATCTACATCTTCTGGTGTACTTGAAAATAGATACGCTAGTGGTATCTCATGGAACGATACACCTACTAATAGTGGATTTGATATTAAAGCTGAGTTAGGACTCCTAAGACCTAATACTAATCCTGGTGATTGGGGAAAAATTACTTTGTCAAGTATTGTAAATAGAGACACAGGTACAGTAAAGACTTGGGAATTTGGAATGCAAGATGGTAGTTTTAATTGTCCTGGAGTTGTAACTTCACAAGGTTCTGAAGTTTTAACTTTTGCAAATGCAAATAGATATTGTCCACACAGAGTTGGTGACATAATAGAATCAACAAGTGCTGAACACCCTGCTTCAACTTGGTTAGGAACAGGTTGGGAAAGATATGGTAATGGAATGGTAGTTGTTGGAGTTAGTGAAGGAGAAAGAGAATTTGCAAGTGCAGGGCAAACAGGTGGAGCTAAGTATGTTTCATTAACGGCTGCACAAAATGGACCTCATGAGCACCATGTAACAACTGTAACTGCAGGAAATGGATGGTATGGACAAGGTGGAAATTTAGGTGGATTTGGAGCTGTTGCAACTGGAGCTTCAGGAAACGGTGAAGCTCATAATAATATACAACCATATGTTACATTATATAGATGGATAAGAGTAAGTTGATTAGGAGGAAGAATGAAAAAATTTATATTAAGTAAAAAAAATGCTATACAAAATAAAGTTATTTGCTATGAAGTAGTTGAAAATGATGAAGTTGTTATATTTGAAGGTAATGATATACCACATTTTATAACTTGGGATGAAAGCTTACAAAATATAAGAGAAGCTAATTTATCAGAACTAGTAGAAAGAGGCGATTATATAGTTCCAGAAGGATTTAAATTAGTAGGAGAAGAAATTGTAGAAATGACAGTAGATGAAAAAAAGATAAATGGAATTATACCTTTAGAAGATAATGAAATTATTGAAAACGGAGCAATTAAAATTTTATCAGATTATGAAATGGTAGCTACAGGAAAAAAAGAGTTATTACCAGGACAATATTTAAATCATGAAACAAAAGAAATATTATCTAAAGAATACCCAAATGATGAAAAAATTTATAAATGGGAAAATGAAGCGTGGATTATAGACATAGAAAAAACAAAGGCTTTAAAACAAGAACTACAAAATAAAATAGTAGAATTAGAAAATAAAAAATTGATATACACAAATAAAGGATGGGATTCAGCAGATATTGATACTGAAATATTGATACTAGAAGAACAACTAAAAAATTTATAAAAAATAGACAAGTTAATCAAACACTTGATGGAGGTAGGTACAATGAAAATAAATTTATATAACAATGAAACTATAAAGGTAATGGATGAATTTATAGAAAAAGGAATAATAGTAGATGCTATTATTTGTGATCCACCTTATGGAACAACCGCTTGTGAATGGGATAAAATCCTAGATTTTAATGAAATGTGGCCAAGATTATTAAAACTTATCAAACCAACTGGAGCAATAGTTTTATTTGGAGCACAACCATTCACAGCAAAACTAATCAATTCAAAATCAGATTTATTTAGATATGAATACATCTGGGAAAAATCAAGAGCTACAAATTTCTTAAATGCTAAAAAAATGCCAATGAGAAAGCATGAAAATATTTTAGTATTTTACCAAAAATTATGTACCTATAATCCACAAGGATTGATTGAAGTAAATCAAGAAATAAAAGGAAAAAGAAAAAAGAGTGGAGTCTATAGAGAAACCTCATCTAATGATTATATAAAAACTCACACCAACTACCCTCACTCTATTTTAAAATTTCCTTCTTTAAGTAATGGAGTGCATCCAACTCAAAAACCTTTAGATTTAATGGAGTTTTTAGTAAAAACTTATACAAATGAAGGTGAAACAGTTTTAGATTTTACAATGGGATCTGGAAGCACTGGAGTGGCTGCAGTGAAAAATAATAGAAATTTTATAGGAATAGAGTTAGATAAAAAATATTTTGAAATAAGTAAAAAAAGAATTGAGGAGGTTACAAAATGAAAGATTTTTTAATAAATAACCAGGGAATATTAATTCCATTAGCAACAGGACTTATAGGGTATTTGATTCCTAATGATACTTTATACAATATCGGATTTAAAACAAGAAAAAGATGGCCTAAAGATTTAAGAAAGCTTCTATCTGATAAAATGTCATCTTTAGCTAAGGGTATTTATGAAGCTGATTATAGAGGAGATAAAAACTTAGTTGATAATGGTACTGTTAAAAAGATTATAAATAAAACTGAAATTGATTTGGGTTTAGACCAAAAATAAGTTGGGAGTGGGGAGAGGTTAAAATAGATCCATTCAATCATAAAAATAAACTAATAGAGCTTAAAGTTTTTAGAAAAGCTAATTCTATTAGAGAATTATTTAAGTTTTGATAGGAGAACATATGGAAGATATTAAATTAATAGCATCAATATTAGGTGCAATAGCTGGGGGATTCTTAGGATATCACAAATATATGATGTTTCAAATAGATAAAAAAGTAGATCAAAAGTTATATGATAAAGAAGTGGACCATATTACAACAAATTCAAAAAATAATTTTACAAATTTAAATGATAAGATTGTAACTTTAGCTGAAGATGTAAAAATTATAAAAACACATATTTTAAGTGTTTTAAATAATAAATAACACAATTTTTAAAGAAAAAATCTCAAAAAGGAGGATTTTATGCATAAATGTAAATATTTTAAAGCAAAAGAATTAGTATCTCCAGAAGTTTATAAAATCTATGGTGAAAACTCTATTAAATACATAGATAAAAATATCTTAATATTTTTAGATACACTTAGAGAAGATTTAGGAGTTCCTATCTTGGTTAATCGGCCAAGTGTTGGAATTACACAAAGAGGATTAAGAACTACTGTTGATGCTATTGTTAAAGATAAAGTTAAAAATAACAAGCTATATTTATCGGGTCATGTTCTTGGAAAAGCTATAGATTTTGAAGTTCCTGGAATGAATGTGCAAGAAATCTATAATAAAATTATCAATAATCCTAAAAAGTATAATATGATTACTAGAATTGAGACTTCTAAGGTAACTATTCCAAAAGGATATATTCATGTTGATACAATCCCAACTGACAAAGAAGGAATCTATGTATTCAATCCATAAAAAGTAAGGTTTTTAAGCCTTGCTTTTTTTATTTTCCGACGGTCGGAAAAAAAATAAAAAAAACTGTTGACGACCTGTCAAAAATGTATTATACTTAGTTTATAATGACAACCCGTCAAAAGGAGGACTTCATGGAAAAAAGAAGTTTAAAAATTTCATTTATGAAAAGTGGTAGTGGAAGTACTTCATCAAGAATTACTCTTCCAATAACATGGATAAAAAAAATGGGATTAGATATAGATAATAGAGAAGTTGAAGTTAGCTTTAATGAAAAAGATAATTCAATTAAAATTGAGCCAAAAAAATAATTTAAAATAAAAAAGGAGTCTCTAAAGACTCCAATTGAGTAGATATGAATACCTACTGCCTAGACACCAGTATTATATCATATCTACTCTAAAAATAATAGGAGGAGATTATGAATACAAAAACTTTAGAAAATGGAAAAATACAATGCAATTTTAAAGGAGTTAATTTTACAGTAGACTCATTAGATGATGCAATATTAATAGGTTGGGCATTAGGTAGCATGA
>NZ_JBOGCC010000133.1:0-30339 GCF_051656525.1 Clostridium sp.
GATTGCTACTACGTTGAAGTTTTCTGGTTGTTCAACCATTAATCTTAACGCTAATCTTCCTATTCTTCCGAAACCATTAATTGCTACATTTACCATTGTAAATACCTCCTAAAATAGCTAAAAATTGCTTTTATAAAAATTTTTTATAAACCTTTTTACTGAGTCTTAAGGATTTTTAATATTTCATTTCCTACTGACTCGTCTGTTACTAACACAGCATTTGTGTTATTTAGTTGAGTGGCTATAATAGACTCAACCTTGCTCTTTCCTCCTGCAACTGCAATATGCGTTGCAATTTTCTGAGCATTACTTATATTTATTCCAATAGCAGTTGTTTCTGAAACTACTTTAGAATCTTTATTGAAGTAACATCCAAAAGCTTCACCTACGGCCTCTAAATCATTTAATTTAGAGATTTTTTCTTCAGAGATTCCACGCTTTTGCGCCATTTTTATTGCATCACCAATACCGTATATTAAAATATCAGCATCATGGATACTTTGAACTATTTCCTTAATTTCTTTTTCTTCTTTCAAAGTTTCTAAAATTTCAGGACTTATATTCTCTGGAATGTGTAAGAGCTTATAGTGTGCATTTAACTTTTTAGCCAAATCTCCCGCTAAGGTATTTGCTTGTGTTTCCACTTTTTTGCCCATACCACCTCTAGCTGGAACTACAAGAACTTTTGAATATTTATTTATTTTAGGGAATGATTCTATAACTTCTCTAACTGAGCTTCCACCCGTTAGTGCTATTATTGAATTTTCCTTAATAACTGTTTGTAAATACTTTGATGCAGCTTTTCCTATATCTTTTAAAATATTAAAATTACCATCTGCATCGCCTGGAACTATTATGACTTTTTTTACATTAAGGGCCTCTTTAACTTTAACTTCTAAATCGTTTAAACCTCTTAGTTCATGAATAAATCCTTCTAGCTTTTCAACAACTTCTCTTCCGCTTTTTGTAACTGTCATACCTGGAGTATTAATCTCAATAAGCCCTTGTGCTTTTAAAAAACTTATTTCTGTTCTTACTATTCTTTCACTTAATTCAAGTTCATTTGAAAGAACACGACGACCTATTGGCTCATTCAGTTCTATAGTTCTAATTATACTATATCTTTTTTCTAATACTTCCATTAATTCTGGAACAATCTTTTTTTGTAATTTTATTATATCTTGCAACCTAAACACTCCTTTTGGTCACATAGTGTCCCGCTCATCACGTTTGCGTCCCACAAGTCTATTATAGAATAAAATGTACAAATTTTAAAGGGTAAATTTAAATTTTTTTCTTTTATTTATAATTTTTTCTTTTTTAAGAGAATTTTTATATTCTTTTTCTTTTACTAGAGGCCTTTATTCCAAGCTCTTCACGGTACTTTGCAACAGTTCTTCTCTTAACTTCCATTTTTTCTTGAATTAATTTATCTGATATATATTGATCTGATAAAGGCTTACTTTTATCCTCTGTATCTATAAGTTCTTTTATTCTGTTTTTTATTTTCATTACACCTACATCTTCATTTGAATTTATAGCTATTGTAAATAAATCTTTTATTCTTACAGTTCCTCTATCAGTTAAAATATACTTATCCTTTACTGCTCTACTTACTGTTGACTCATGGACCTCTAACTTTTCTGATATTTCTTTTAATGTCATTGGCTTTAAATAGTTGTATCCTTTATAGAAATATTCTTTTTGCCTTTTTATTATTTCTTCTAGAACCCTATAAAGAGTATTTCTTCTTTGCTCTATACTTTTTATTAAAAATAATGCTTTATTTAGCTTATCTTTTACATACTCTGTTGCTTCTTTATCTTCTTCTTCATTTATAACCTTTTTGTATCCACTATTTATAGATAATTTAGGTAAAACACTATCATTCATGATTATAATAAGTTCGCCATCTATATCTCTTATAGCTGCATCTGGTATTATAAATTTAACTTCCTCTCCTGTATAAAACCCTCGCGATGGTTTTGGCTCTAACTTCTTTATAACATCTCCATATCTTTGTGCTTCTCTTGGTGATATTTTAAGTTTTTTTGCAATAAGAGGATACTTATTATTTCCTATGTCTTCTAGATGATTATTAACTATTTCAATCATTATTTCATCATCTAAAGCAAGCTTGTATAATTGGATTAAAAGACATTCTTTTATATCTCTCGCCCCTATTCCATAAGGCTCTAAATCTTGTACTATTTCTAAACACTCTTCACCAAGTTCTTTTGATATTTTAAGTTCACTACATATTATGTCTAGATCACACTCTAAATATCCTCTATGATCTAAATTTTCTATTATATAATCACAAATGATTTCTTTATATTTTTCTATATTAAACTCTACTAACTGCTCTCTTAAATATTCTTTTAATAGTTTTTTTTCAGATATAAAATTAAACGGTGAAACTTCCTCATCATCATATACCCCTCTACTTTGTGCTCCATAATTATCAAACTCAAAATACTTTATCATTTCTTTGTAATCATATTTATCCATTACCTTTTCTTCTGATATAGATGATACCTCTTGACTACTATCTTTCATATCTAATATAGGATTTTCTTCAAATTCTTTATCTATATATTCTCTTAAATCATTAACTGACATTTGTAACATTTTAATAGATAACTGCATTTCTTGCGTCATATGAAGCTTCTGTTCTTGAGTAAGATTCATAGAATATTCCATTTTCAATGTAATCACCAACTTCCTGTCTCTATTTCAATGCTTTAATTATAGCATAGAACATATCTTTCAAACAATTCAAACAATTCTTAATTTATATCTTAAATTCAGCAATTTCAAATATTTTATTTGGAACTACTATTGCATTTTCCTCAACTAAATCTTTATATTTCATTAGCATATCCAAAGTTTTTTTAGATACTTTATTTTTAGTATCTTCTGAATAATCTATATATCCATCACTTACTCCAACTTTTTTCAAATTCTCTATACCACATTTAAACTCTCCATTTTTAACTTCTTTACATGTTTCTATTACAGATTTATCTATTTTTTTTATCATAGAAGATAGAATAACATCATTATATTCTGGATAAACCTCACTTCCATTAACATCTACCCCTAAAGCTTTATTCCTTGTTTCTTTAGCCGCTCTAAAAACTCCTTTTCCAGCTGCTCCACAAGCATGAAATATTACATCGCATCCACTATTATAAAGTTTTTTTGCCTTTATATATGCTTTATTTTCATTTTTAAAATCTTCTGTATATTCAATATTGTTATACTCTAAAATATTTTCATAAGCTTTATCATTACTTACTTTTATTCCACTTATATATCCACTTAAAAACCTTTCACCTTCCCTATCATTAAGTCCACCAATAAAACCCACATTATTTTTTTTACTTTCTTTTCCTGCTACTATTCCCATTAAAAATGCGCCTTCTTCACTCTTATATACAATTGATTTCACATTAGGCTCATTTAATATCTCATCTACAATTACAAAATTTCTTCCTTTAAGTTGTCTACTTGAAACTTTCACTGCATCTTTAAGCCACCCCCCTAATACAATAACCAAATTATTATCAATTGAAGTTTTATTAATAGTATCATTTACTGCCTTATCATCATCTTCTATATTTAATAGTACAATTTTAGGCCTTACACCAAGTTTTTCTCCCGCATCCATAATTCCTTTTTTTCCCATTTCTAAAAAAGGTTCCCCTTTAAAATCCTCACAAATCAAGGCTACATCTAAATCATTATTTAGCATATATCTTTCTCCTATTAAACTTTCTGTACACCCTCCAATAATCATAAGTACATATAAATACAATATTATTAATAATAACACTATAATTATTTTATTCCCTTTTATTCCTTCCATACCGTACCACTCCTTTTTACATTTAAAATATTTTACCCCAAAACCTCTTTATTGATACCTTAAATCACTTTATTTTCTCTCTTTACTCCATAATATTTCAAAATAAAAAAAAGATTCAAGGCTTCCACCTTAAATCTTAAATTTCTATCTATTTTCACTTATAAAAAAAGCACCCACAGCTTGGTTACCTGAATGAATTGCAACAGAGCATCCAACTGGTCCTTCTATATATTCAATATTATTTTTTTCTAAATATTCTATAATTCCGTTTTTAATTTCATCATTATTTCCAACACTAACTATTATAACTGGCATATCTTTAACTGGTTTGTATTCTTCCATATCAGTAATTATTTTCTTAACTGCTTTTTTATTCCCACGAACTTTTCCTTTTAAAGACATGACACCATCTTTAATTTCTAAAATTAATCTTATTCCTAAAAGTCCTGTTACAACACTAACAGCTTTAGGAAGCCTTCCACCTCTTACAAGGTTATCTAAAGATTCAAAGCTTAAAGAACTATCGATACGTCCTTTAACATCTTCTAATTCTTTTACTATATCTTCAACACTCATACCAGCATCTCTTAATTTAGCTGCTTTTAAAACTAATAATCCAAGGCCCGATGTTATAGTTTGTGAATCAACTACATATACATCATCTGTCTCTAGCATTTGCTTTGCTAAACATGCTGATTCATAAGTACCACTCATACCTGATGACATAATAATTGATAAAACTTTATATCCTTGATCTAAATACTTTTTATAAACATCTTCAAATCTACTTGGAATTATCTGCGCTGTTGTTGGAAAAATCCCTGTTTCATCCATTTTTTTGAATAATTGATCTGTATTAATTTCAATTCCATCTAAATAACTTTCTTCTTCAAAGTTAATTAAAACTGGCATTACCTCTATATCAAGTTCCTTTAAAAGCTCTTTCGGTAAATCTACCGTACTATCTGTAATTATTTTAATTTTTTCCATTCCCTCATTCCCTTTCTCACTACTTCATATTAGGAAAGCCCATTTGCCTTAAAGCTTCATATGCAATGATTGCAACTGTATTAGATAAATTTAAACTTCTTGTACTTGTCTGAATCATAGGTACTCTTAATCCTTCATGTGCATTATGTACATTCTCTGGTACCCCACATGTTTCTCTTCCAAACATTACAAAGTCACCCTCATTAAATTTAATCTCATCATAGTGCTCTCCACCATGTGTAGTAGCTAAATATATTTTCTTATCCCCATACTTCTCCATGAATTCTTCATAACTTTCATGAATTTCTAAGTCTAATTCACTCCAATAATCAAGACCTGCTCTCTTAACTTGTTTATCATCAATTTTAAATCCTAATGGTTTTATTAAATGTAATTTTGAGCCTGTTAAAACACAAGTTCTTGCTATATTTCCAGTATTTTGTGGTATCTCTGGTTGATACATAACTATATTTAAATTCAAAAAACTCACCTTCTATTTTCTACTTAATAATGAAATAAGATGAACAACATTTCTTTGCCCATCTTAACTTAAATACTATCTCTCACATAATACTACATGTATTAACTTTAGTCAAAATTTTTATTAAATTTCTTCTTCATTTAATACAAATTTTTCCACAGCTTTTCTTACACCATCATGTACATTAGTATCAGTTACATAATCTGCTATATCTTTTACTTTTTGAATTCCATTCCCCATAGCTATTCCAAGGCCTGCATATTCAATCATAGAAACATCATTTTCATTATCCCCTATGCAAATTACCTCTTCTCTTTTAATTCCATAATACTCAGCTAAACGCTTTACAGCATTTCCTTTTGATACACCCTTCATATTTATTTCAATACTTCTACTTCCTGATGTAAAATACGTGACTTCATCTATTTTATCTAAATCTTCTCTATACGCTTCAATTCTTTTAGGTTCTAATGCAAATAATATAGTCTTAGTTATTGCTCCTGCTTTTTCACTTAAAATTTTATCCCAAGCTTTTTTACTTTTTATTACTCCTAAATAAATATTCAATCCATCATAATTTCTATCAGGTAATATTATTTTAGCAATATTATAGCTTAAATAACTGTTTGATACTATATTATTTATTGTATGAAAATGAAGTACAACCCTATGTTTATCTGCTAAATCTAATAGCTTCTCACAAACATCTTTATTAAATCTACTTCTATATATTGGTTTAACTTTATTTTTCTCCATAATTATTGCACCGTTTCCACCAATAACTGCTGAATCAACACCTATAAGTTCTGAAAAATATGCTGCATTATTATAAAGCCTACCTGTTGTAATAACTATTTTAATTCCTTTTTTATTAGCCTCTCTTAAAACTTCTTTACTAGCCTCTGATATTTTTCTATTTCTTCCTAGTAACGTTCCATCCATATCAATACATATCATTTTATACTTCACAATATCCACCTCATTTTCTAAATCCTAATCCATTAAATTTAAGATTAAAGCTTTTAATTCATTTAGTCAACTTGATTGATTTAAAATTTAGACTTTAGCATTAATGTTTAATAAAATTTTAAACTAAAAGCAAGCCTTGAGGACTTGCTTTTTTTAAGAGGCTATATCTTCTATTACTTCACGTCCCTCTCCTTGCCCCTCTGGCACTGGAGTTGGTTTTGAAGGTGCTATCTTCTTAGTTCCAACCTTTACAATAATATCTGTTGTTGCATACGTATCTGTAGATACTAATTCTTTCTTTATTAATTTTCCATTTTCATAAGTTAATTGATATCCTTTTGATACATATCCTGCTTGCCCTTTTGATACAATAACTCTTTTTCCTTCTTCTAAAGTTGGATCTTTTTCAATCTTTTCTTTAGGTGGAATTGTTCTTATTATTTCATTTTCCATCTTATAAGTTCTACCCTTTAACTTACTCTTATCTCCATACACATAGAACCTTATAACTTTTCCATCCGATGTTCCTTTTATATATATAGGAGCATCATATGGATTTTTAAATTTATAATCTAAATATCCCCATGCAACTGTTGCATCTAAACTTGGTTTTGCATATGAAACTGTTAATGAGTGATTGTGTCTTTCTGTTGGTCTTACATTAGCCTCCATATTAGCTCTATAAAGTGCTGATGAAACTTGACATATTCCACCACCAATATCCATTTCAATTTTATTATTTATATATACTGGTGCTTGATGATACTTACTTTTATCAGTTGATGTTGCCTTATCATAACTAAATTCTTCACCTGGCATTAAAACTGTTCCATCAACAAATCCAACTGCTGCTGCAATATTTGCAGATCTTCCTATATTCGATGTTGCAAAAGAAGACTCATAATATCCTATAACATCTTTTATTTTCGCAAGCTCTTTTCTTGTTACTTTTGGCTTATCCTCAATACTTTTTAAAGAAACAACTGTTTCTTCATTTAAATTTGAATTTAAATTCTCTTTTAAATTAGTATCTAATTCTTTTATATCTATTTTTTTACCAATAACTTCATCGGTTATATTTTTAGTGTCTCCATTTATTTTTATAGTTGCATTCTTTGCTCCTACTTTCATCTTTTTATCTACATTTGTTTTAAACTCTTCATATTTTTTATCATTATACAATAATTCCACTTTTAAATCTTTATCACTTTTATCTTTTCCACTAATTATATCCTTTTGCTTAAAAACACTTTCATTTTTCCCAAAGTTTATTGCATTTTCTACGGCTTTATCTATATCTAATGAACTTTCAATTTCTTTATATGTTCCTTTATATTCTTTGTTATCTGTTTTTACTACTATCTTCTTTTCAGAAATTTTATTAAGTAATTCTTTTTCTAAGACAACTTTAGCTTCTTCCCTGTTTTTCCCTGATATATTAATTCCTTGAACAGTTACTCCTGGATAAACTCTATCTTTCCATTCTTCAACAGTATTCTCAATACTAGATACATAGGCTCCTCCACCTATTCCTGCTGCTACAAATGTAAAAGCTGCAATTGCTACTCTCCTCTTATTATTGCTCAAAAAATTTTTAATACCACTTTTCTCTTTTCTTTCTCTTCTCATTTTCCCCCACCTTATCTCTCCCATTTCATAATTTTTTCATTTATTATAAAAATTTATATATTTTTTATAATAATACAGTAATTATACAGTAATTTTATACAAATTATAAGAGTTTTTATTAACTATTTAAAATATATTTTTAAACCTTTTTCTACAAAAGTAGCCACACATATATTTATGTAGCTACTTTTTTCTTCATTATATAGTTAAATTTATTTTACTTCTTACTTGCGAAACATTTCCTTCTATATCAAATGCTTCTATTGAAACTACAATATTTCTTCCATAAGGTTTATAAAGCTTCATAATTGGAATACTATAACTAGTATCCATTTTATCTACTGTCCCAATCCAATAATTATCAACAAAAATATTATATCCACTTAAATCTATATCACTATTTTTAGTCCAGCTTAAACATACATTGCCTTTATTTACTTTAGCTTTAAAATTTTCTACTTGAGCTGGTTGCATAAGTAACTCTATATTATTAGGTCCATAATTTGCATCAACTAAATTATCTACCCCTTCTATTTTTTCCTTATCTGTATATTGCCACATTCTCCACTTAGTCCATCCTCCTACATTAGGTGGAAATTCTGGATTTCCCTTTATCCATGTGTACATAGCTATCCATAAAGGCATATTATTTAATGGATATGTTCCATTTGAAAACTTAAAATTATTATTTACTTGAACAAAATTTAATGCTACATATAGCATTAATCTTCTTCTAGTTTTTTGCTCAAATCTTTGTCTAAATCTATTAATCCACTTAAGTAAAACATCAGTATTCATTTGAGGATTAGTTGGCTCTTCTATATCTAATACCGGCATAAAATCGCCATAATTTTTCTTCCCATATCCTTGTTGAAGCGCATCTATAAAATCATCACATTGATTATCTGCTGTAATTAAATCATATGAGGGAATTCCATAATGATACCCTCCTGTTTTTATTCCATTCATTTTACATGACTTTGCAAATTCTATAAACTTAGTATCTATTCTAAAAGTCCCTGAACCTGAGCCGGAAGTTCTTAAATAAATTCCTTTCACTTTTTGACTTAAAACTTCAAAATTTGGATTTTGAGTATATTCATTTAAATCTATTAGAAATAAGCTATTACCATTTTTATTTTGCATATCTTTCTCCTTATAAATAATATTTCTATTTATATATTATTTATAAGAAATCTTTTAGTTACTATATATTTGGAGTTTTATATAGAAAGTTATATCATTATCAATACATTCTGCCCAAAGGTTTCCTTCATGCATATTTACTATATTTCTTGCTATAGCAAGTCCTAGCCCTGTTCCACCACTTTCTGTATTTCTAGATTCATCACCCCTATAGAATCTTTCAAAAAGCTTATCTAACTTTTCCTTTTCTATATGTTCTCCTCTATTTCTAACAGAAATTATTATATTCCCATCATTTTCGTATATCCCCATTACAGCAGTCCCTGGCTTATAAGAATATTTACATGCATTAGATAAAATATTTTCAAATACTCTTACCATTTTTTCTGGATCTACTTTACTTAAAATTTTATCATCTACAATATTCTTAACCAAAATTAAATCATTTTCTTCAAACATTGGTGTCATTTCATCAACTATTTGAGATACCATACTACTTAAATTTACTACTACTTTATCAAGTTTCATTTCAGTGTTGTTAAGTTTTGTATACTCAAATAAATCCTCAATCAACCCCTTTAAACTTTCTGATTTTTTAAAGGCAATATTTAAATATTCTTCCATTTCCTTTTCATCCCTGTATCTCTTATCTTTTAAAAGACCTAAATATCCCATTACTGATGTAAGTGGTGTTCTTAAATCATGTGATACATTTGTTATAAGCTCTGCTTTAGTTTTCTCAGCCTTTCTTTCAAGCTTTATTTTTTCCTCTATTTCACTTGCCATTAAGTTTATATTTTCAGCAATATTTGAAACTTCATCACAACCTCTAATTTCTACTCTATGTGAAAGTTCTCCACTTGCAATAATTTTTATTTCATCTGATATTTTATCTAAATATCTAACCTTTTTATTAATGATATATATGAATATTCCTATAAAAGTCAGCATCCCTATGGCAAAGCCTAGCACTTCATTTGGACTTCTTTCAAAACTAGTCCATGTAGAAATCTCTGGTAACCCTTCATATATAAGATAATATTCTTTATTTTTAATTGTTAAAGGATATATTCTTGTTATCATTTGTGGTGCATATGTTGCCATTCCACCTTCACTGCCGTTCATAACCTGTACTATTTCTGACTTCATTCCTTGATTTTGATTTAATGTTGATAAAAGTTTATATATACTAAATTGAACTTCTTTTCCACTCTTACTTTTATAAATAACCTTTCCATCTAAATCTGTAACATATACTGATTCATTCTGTTGATGAAGCATTCCAGTAAAAAACTTTCCATTTTCTATACCAATATCTCCACCTGTTATATCTACCTGAAGATTTTCTGCAAAATTATCTGCTATAGAGTTAAACTCATCTATACCTACTTCAGTTTTTATAGTTTTCTTTGTAGTATCAAACAAAATTCCACCTACTATTGTTCCAATAATAACACTAATAAGAAAACATATTCCAACTAAAAAAACTAATTCATATCTTAAATTTGTCCTAACTTTTATTTCAATCTTTTCTTTAAACTCTTTTAACCGTCTATATGACTTTTTTTCTTTTAAACCATCTCTCCATTTCCCTATATTAATCTTCTTCAAACACCCTTCACCTACTTATCAATTTTATATCCTACACCCCATACAGTTTTTATAAATCTTGGTCTTCTTGAATCTTCTTCAAGCTTTTCTCTAACCTTTCTTATATGAACCATCACTGTATTATCTGATTCTAAGTATTCTTGTTTCCATACACTTTCGTAAATATTAGAAATCGAAAAAACTTTTCCTCTATTACTTGCTAAAAGCTTTAAAATTTCAAATTCTGTTGGTGTAAGTTTTATTAAATCATCCCCTTTAAATACTTGATGTAAGTCTAATTTCAATGTTAAATCATCTATAATTATTTCATTTTTTACTTCTTCCACAAAATTCAAACTTCCCATTTGCTTAAATCTACTATATTTTCTTAAATGTGATTTTACTCTTGCTAAAAGTTCTAATGCATTAAAAGGCTTACTTATATAATCATCTGCTCCCATATTAAGTCCAAATATTTTATCAATATCCTCACTTTTAGCCGATAACATAATTATAGGAACCTCACTTTTTTCTCTTATCTTTATGCAAGTTTGTATTCCATCAAGTTTTGGCATCATAACATCTAAAATTACTAAATCTATTTCTTTACTCTCTATTATGTCTAATGCTTCTAATCCATTTTCAGCCTTATAAATCTCATAACCTTCACTTCTTAAATATATCTCTATTAAATCTCTAATTTCTTTCTCATCATCCACTATAAGAATCTTTTCCATTTATCATTTCCCCCTAAATTTCCTTACTTAAATACTACTTTATACTTCTTAATATTTACCTTTTATTTTTATTAACATTTCCTTAATATTTTATACATATATTGTACCAATAATTTTAATTCAAATAAACTTTTTTAGGAATTTTTTTATTTTTCTTCTAGTTTTCTGACAATTTCTATTTAGATATTTATATAATGTATAATAAATTTATTAACTAATTTACAAAAGGAGATTTTAATGAATAATAAAAATAAAGCAATTATTTTAATTTTAATAACTGCCTTTTCATTTGCACTTATGGGTGTTTTTGTAAAACTTGCTGGAAATAGAATTCCTTCTATTGAAAAAAGTTTTTTTAGAAATTTAGTAAGCTGCGTTGTAGCATTTTATTTTGTTAGAAAAAGTGGGGACAGATTATTTGGTAAAAAAGAAAATAGAAAATTTTTAATAGGACGTGCTCTTTTAGGTACTATTGGTATAATAGCAAACTTTTATGCTATTGATAATTTAGTTCTTTCAGATGCAAATATGTTAAATAACCTTTCACCTTTCATTGTTATAATTTTCTCAGCAATTTTCTTAAGAGAGAAAATTACTAGAAAGCAAATTGGTATTTTATGTGTGGCATTCTTTGGAAGCTTATTTATAATAAGGCCAAGCTTCAGTATGACTGCCATTCCAGCTTTAGTTGGGTTGCTTTCAGCAATTTGTGCAGGTGGTGCTTATACCTTTGTAAGATTCTTAGGAAATAAAGAAAAAGGACCTACAATAGTATTCTTCTTCTCATTTTTCTCAATAGTAGTAACACTGCCATTTGTAGTATTTGACTTTACACCATTTACTCCAAAAGAGTTATTCTTCTTATTAATGTCAGGAGTAGTTGCATCAATTGGACAATTTGCTCTAACAACAGCATATAAATATGCCCCAGCAAAAGAAATTTCAATATACAACTACACACAAATACTATTCTCAGCTCTATTTGGTTTCTTCATATTCAGCCAAATACCTGATATATACAGTATCATAGGATACTTCATAGTAATAGGTGCATCATTCTACATGTTCCTATACAATAAAAAACAAGCTATTAAGGCAAAATAAATAGCAGAGAAGTTTTTCTTCTTTGCCATTTTTATAAATTTTTCATTTTATGAACACTAGAAATTAATTTCTAACTTCTCATTTTTTCACTAACTTAAATCCCTTCTCATTAACTATACCATAATTTTACATAAAAAAAGTGGCAATAGCCACTTTTAACTCTTAACTTTTCATTCTTAATTCTTAATTACATTAACTTTCCTTCCCATTTACATAAATGGTTTAAAGGACATTCCATACACTTTGGTCTTTGCGATGAACAACATCTTCTTCCATGAAATATTAAAAGATGATGTGTTAAAGACCATTCTCTTTTAGGTAATTCTTTTTGCAATTGAAGCTCAACTTCTAATACATTTTCCGAATGAGCTAATCCTAATCTATTTGAAACTCTAAACACATGCGTATCTACTGCTATTGAAGGTACTCCAAATGCATTTGATAAAACTACATTTGCTGTCTTTCTTCCTGCTCCTGCAAGTGATGTTATCCTTTCCATTGTGTTTGGTACAATACCATTAAAGTTTTCCCTTAATTGTTTACACATAAGAACCAGATTCTTAGCTTTATTTCTGTAAAGTCCTATAGACTTTATTCTTTCTTCTATCTGCTCATTATTTAATTTTTCAAAACTTTCTAAGTCTGGGTAATCTTTAAATAATGTTTCTGTAACCTGATTTACTTTAACATCAGTAGTTTGTGCTGAAAGGCATGTTGCTACCAATAATTGAAATGGAGTCTCATAATTTAACTCACACTTAGCATCAGGATATGTTTCTTTTAATATGTCTAAAATTTCTTTTGTTCTTTTTTTCATCTTTTCACCTCTTTAAAAGAGCTATTTATAAACACCTCTATAACTTTCTGGTAAGAGATTTGCAATCCCTTTCATCATTACAGTCATACATTTATCATCATATTCATGTTTGTCTTCTTCTTTTTCCTTTTTAGGTAAAACTATAGGCTTTCCAAATTTTATAGTTACATCGGCATTTTTCCATTTTTCTGCACCCATATCTTTATTATCTGATATTGGTAACAACTTATCTGTTCCTGCCATTCCTATAGGAATAATAGTTGCCTTTGACATTCTTGTAAGAAGCAATATTCCTTTTTTCCCCTCTATCATAGCCCCTGTTCTACTTCTTGTTCCTTCTGGAAATATCATTATATTTTCTCCATTTTTTAATGTTTTAACCATCCTAGTCATTGCATCTTTATCAGCACTATTAGGACTAATTGGAATATTTTTAACCATTTCCATTCCTATATTTGTAACAGGATCATCTGTTAATTTTTTTCCTGCTATAAAATACGGATCAAAATCTTTCTTTAATATTCTATTTAATACTAATCCATCTGAATTACTTAAATGATTACAAATAAATAATATTGGCCCCTTTATATTTTTAATTTCATTATAACCTTCTATTTTTAAATTAGCATATTTCTTTATATATCCATTAGTTATTTTCTTTCCTAAAAATACTGTTAACCCCTTTGGTAAATTAGTTATTATTTTTTTTGCAAACGGTGACAACATCTGCCCATCCACCTCTTCCTCTAATATTTCTCTTACTTTATTATATGATAGAAATTTACAAAAGTCTATTAATGTAATCTTCTATATATGGTGATTCTGTTTCTATACTTTCTATATCTTCATTTTTATATAATTTTTTTCTTATTATACCATTTCTTATTAAAACATTTTTTCCTCTCCATCCGCAGGATGTATTTTTAAATGTTTCTTTAAATTCTCCATTTGTCATCTTAATTAACTTTTCGCTATCTTCTTTTTCCATAAATGAAAAAGGCTTAAACTCTTCTAATTTTGATATTTCTACTTTTTCGTTAAACTTACATTTTAATTGACAACTATCACAACCAAATATCCTTCCCTTTAAAAGCTTCATTTCTCTATCTTCTAAATGTTTCTTCTGTGTTAAATAAGAAAGACAGATATTTGTATTTCTTTTAAAACTATTAATAGCTTTTGTAGGACATTCCTTAAAGCAAATATTACATTCACCACATTCCTTATATTCTCCTAATTCTTCAACTCTCTCCTTCTCTTCTCCATTTAAATCTAAATCTGTTATGATTTCACCTAAAAAAACATATGAGCCATACTTTTTAGTTATTATCATATTATTTTTTCCTATAAAACCAACTCTCCCTAAATAAGCTATATATCTTTCAGGTAAAGTATTACTATCAACAAAACTTTCTGCTTTATAGCCAAATTCTTTAATAAACTCACATATTTTATCTAAGTATAAATGAACTACTCTATGATAATCCATTCCTCTTGTATAAACAGAAAAACCTGTCTCTTCTAATTCTTCTCCAAAGGAATAAGGGAAAGCTATAGTAATTATAGTTTTCCCATCTTCCATATATAAAAAAGGATTTATTCTTTTTTCTATATCCTCTTCTTCAAACTCATTTTCACATTTATCTCTTTTTCTCTTTAAAAAAACTTCTTCAAGTTCTGTAAATTTTCTCATTTTCACAAATCCAATAGTATCTAAATTTATACTTTTACAAAACTCTAATATCTTTTCTTTGTCCATATATCCATCCTTTTAAATTAAATAATCATATCATTATATATCTTTTTTCGTCTTCCTTCAAAATCTTCTATTTCAATAATATTACTATCTTTTTTCCCAATAATTTTTGCTGGAATTCCAACTGCTGTACTATTAGCTTCTATATCTTTTAATACAACAGAATTTGCTCCTATCTTAACATTATCTCCTATATTTATAGGTCCTAAAACTTTTGATCCACTTCCTATTATAACATTATCTCCAATTGTGGGATGTCTTTTTCCTGTATCTTTTCCTGTTCCACCAAGTGTTACACCATGATATATAGTTACATTTTCACCAACTTCAGCAGTTTCTCCTATAACTACTCCCATGCCATGGTCTATAAAAAGACCTTTCCCTATTGTAGCACCTGGATGAATTTCTATTCCAGTTAAAAACCTTCCCATTTGAGATATAATTCTTGCAAGAAAAAATTTATTTTTCTTATATAATTTATTTGAAAGTCTATGCAAAATAGTTACATGGATTGATGGATATAATATAAACACTTCTAGTTTACTTCTAGCGGCAGGATCTTCTTTTAATATTCTTTCTAAATCATATTTTAATCTTTTAAACACCGCTTTTTCTCCTCCTATTTAAGTTTAATTAATCATAAATTCCAGTTGAAATATATTTTTCTCCTCCATCTGGTGCTATAGCTAATATTTTCTTTCCTTTTCCAACTTCTTTTGCTATATCTAATGCAATCTTTATAGCAGCTCCTGATGAAATCCCAACTAAAACTCCTTCTTCTCTACCAAACCTCTTTGCAATATCATATGCATCTTCATTACTTACAGTTCTCACTTCATCAACATAATTTTTATCATAGTTATCTGGAACAAATCCTGCACCTATGCCTTGAATCTTATGTGGCCCTGGATTTCCACCACTTAAAACTTTTGAACTTTCTGGCTCTACCGCAATAGTTTTTAAATTTGGAAGTTTTTTCTTTAAGTTTTTAGAAACTCCAGTTATAGTTCCACCTGTTCCAACTCCTGCTACAAAGTAATCTAAATCTTTTATATCTTCAAATATTTCCTCTGCTGTTGTTTCATAATGCTTTTCTGGGTTTGCTATATTGTCAAACTGTTGTGGAATAAAGTACCCTTCCTTCTCTCCTAATTCTTTAGCTTTTTCTATAGCCCCCTTCATTCCTTTTGCACCCTCAGTTAAAACAAGTTCAGCCCCATAAGCTCCTATAAGACTTCTTCTTTCTTTTGTCATACTATCTGGCATAACTATAATTACTCTATAACCTTTAAGTCTTCCAATCATAGCAATTGAAATTCCAGTATTTCCACTTGTAGGCTCTACTATAACTGACCCTTCTTTTAAAAGTCCAAGCTCCTCAGCCTTCTCTATCATTCCAAGTGCTGCTCTATCTTTTACACTTCCACCTGCACTAAATTTTTCAAGTTTTACATAAACCTCAGCGCTATTTGAATCTCCTAAATTACTCACCTTTAATATTGGTGTTTTTCCTATTAATTCTAATACATTATTATAAATCATACGTAATTCCTCCTAAATTTTTCTATTAAAAAAGCCCCATCTCTACACATAAATTTATGTGTAGAGACGAAGCTATAAAATTCTTCGCGGTTCCACTCTACTTAGATAAAGAATATCTCACCTTTTTCAAACACTAACATGTTCTACTACTATAACGGGTACTACCGTAAGCTCATACTTTATCTTTCTGAACTTAAGCTCTAAAGGGCACTTCATTTAATTTCTAAAGTAATGATTCTCAGCTTCTATCATTATCTCTGTAACTTTTCCACTAAACTACTCTTCTTTTTCTTCGCTTTTAATTCCTACTATTTTGATATACTTTGTATAATTTAATTATATGCATTTTACTATTTCTGTCAACCTCTTTTTTTATTTTATTTTTTCTAAAATTCTTTTAACCTTATTTTCAATTTCTTTTGAAGCTAGTATATCACTTACTATTGCATACCCTTCAACCTTTGAAATTTTTTCAATATTTTCTTCTTTTATTCCTCCAATAGCAACTATAGGAATATTTATATTTTTCTTTATTTCTTTTAATACATCTAATCCAGTATTTTCTGCATCTTTTTTTGTTTCTGTTTTAAATATAGCTCCAACTCCAATGTAATCAGCACCATCATCTTCTGCTTTTTTTGCTTCTTCTAGCGTACTTGCTGATACTCCTATAATCATTTTTTCACCAACTAGTTTACGTACATCTCCTATTTGTATATCTTTTTGCCCTATATGAATACCATCAGCATTTGAAAGCATTCCTATATCCACTCTATCATTAACTATAAATAGAGAATTATATTTTTTTGTCAAACTTCTAAGTTTAATTGCCTTATCTAAAAACTCTTTTCCAAGAGTATCTTTTTCTCTTAACTGAACAGTTTTTACTCCACTTTTTAAAGTCTTTTCTATCTCTTTAAAAAAATCTTTTTCTTTTAATATTTCCTTATCTGTCACTAAATATAATTTAAGCTTGTCTAATAGTTCTTTTTTCATTTTTAAATACTCTTCCTTTCAACATTTTTAAAGGCATTAATACAACTAATATGCTTGTAAGTAAACTTTCAACTCCTGCACTTGAAAAATTATATATTATTGAATACACCAATGGATTTATTCCAACTGGTACATATTGTCCAAAATACAAATATCCTGATATCGTAGATGATATAGTTCCTAAGACGCCTGCAAAAAGACACCCTAAAAATATTTTCCACTTTTTATCTGTCCCAAAAATATTAGCAAATCCAAGTGCCATACATGGAAGAATATAATCTAATAAAAATTGTGCTGGATTTATTATAGTTCCTCCATTTATAAGTTTTAAAAGCCCAAATAATATTCCACAAGTTACAGCTTCTCGCCTTCCACAAATAATACTTAAAAGCATTATAGGTAACATAGAAAATAATGTTATTCCTCCACCTTGAGGATATTTTATAAATTGAATAAAATATAAAATTATAGAAATTGCTGCAAATAAACCTATCAGTATTATTCTCTTAGTATCAAACTTATATTTTCTAATATCAAAAAAGTGAAATCCTACAAGTGCAAATCCTATTAACATAATTAATATTGTCATACTAACCCACCTACCCTTGTACCTTCTAATGCCATATTCCAAAATTCTAATTCATATATACTACATTTTCTAAATATCTCTACATATCTAGCCTTTTCTTCTTCTAATATATCAGCGCAAAAATTATCTACGTATGTTAGCCATTCTTCTTTAAATTTTTTATAACTGTCTTCTCCATAAAGTGTTATCCACTCTTTATAGTAATTTCCTTCTAATCTTGAATTTCTAAATAAGTATTCTCCAATATATGCATAGCTCCAACTACATGCAAGAGTTGCAATTCCTATTTCTCTAATATCTCCTTGCAATGCTATATTAAGCATATAATTTGTATAATTTATATTCCTATCATCTGCCTTTGTTTTCTCTGCTTCTTTTTCAGTAACTCCAAGATTCTCCATGTACTTTATATGAGATGCTCCTTCTTCCATAGTTCCATTTATTGATCTATATAAAAATCTCATTTCATCCATATCTTTTGATTTAACTATCCCCATACAAAATAGCTTTGCATATTCTTTTAAGTATAAATAATCTTGAACTAGATAATCCCTAAATAGCTCTTTATCTAATGTTCCATCTCTCATTCCTTGAATAAATGGGTGCTTTAAATATTCCTCCCAAATATCTAAAACTTCATCATATAGTACATCTGTAAATCTCATATCTAAACTTCACCTTCTTCTATCTTTGAATTCTCTTCTAAAATCTCATCATTTAGTTTAGATATATTATCTACAAGACTTACTCTAAATGTTCCAAGCCCTATATTTTCTTTATAACTTAATTCTCCTGAAATTCCCATACTTAAAACTCCAAGCTTTGCGCTGTCAAAAGAATTTATTCCACTTCCTAAATATGAACCTATTAAAGAGGCTGTCATACATCCTGTTCCTGTTATACCTTTAAGCATTGGTGTTCCATTATATATTTTTATAACTTTTTCACTATCTGCTATATAATCAATCTTTCCTGTTAGTGCTATTGTTGTTTCTAAATTCTTAGCTATATTTTTCAAAATATTAGTATCTATTTCACCCTCTTCTGAATCTACACCCTTTCCTTCAAAGCTTAGTCCTGCTATGCTTTTTATTTCTGCTAAATTTCCTTTTATAACTGTAAATTTTACTTCTTCTAGTAATTTTTCAACAAACTCTTTTCTAGCTTTAGTTGCAAATACTCCAACAGGATCTAATACTACTGGCTTATTATATTTATTAGCTAACTTCCCTGCCTCTAAAAATAAGTTTAGTTTTTCTGAATCCATAGTTCCTATATTTATAACAATGGCACTTGAAATACTAATAATTTCTTCTGCCTCCTCTTTTGAATAACTCATAAGAGGACTTCCCCCTATTGCTAAAGTTACATTTGCACAATCATTAATTGTTACCTCATTTGTGTAATATAATACTAATGGATTTTTTTCTCTTAAATTTCTAATACTCACTATTCTTCCCCCTCTATTTTATAAAAATGATTTACTGGACCTACCCCATGACCTAAGTTAAAACTGTTTCTTATAGCTTCTGTTATATATTCTTTTCCTTTTCCTATTGCTTCTTCAACATCATAGCCTAATGCTAAATTCGATGTTATTGCTGAAGAAAGTGTACAGCCTGTCCCATGTGTATTGTTTCTATTTAATCGTTCGCTTTTATATGTTTTTAACCTATTATCTCCTATAAGAATATCTATAGCCTCACCATCTAAGTGACCACCTTTTATAAGTACATATGTAGGACCATAATTTAATATTCTTTTTCCTGCTTCTATCATTTCCTCGACTGAATTAATTTTCATTCCTGTAAGCTCCTCTGCTTCTGGAATATTTGGAGTAACTAAATATGACATAGGAATTAATATTTCTCTAAGTGCTTCCTTTGCTTCTGGCTTTAATAAAGAAAACCCACTTTTTGAAATCATTACTGGATCTAACACTATTTTCTTTTGATTATATTTTTTTAACGTTTCTCCAATAACTCTGATTATCTTTTCTTCTGAAACCATTCCAATCTTTACTCCATGGACTTCTATGTCTTCAAAAATAGTTTCAATTTGTTTTTCTATAATTTCTTCACTTAAATTTTCTACTGCAAATACTCCCATAGTATTTTGAGCAGTTATTGCAGTAATAACACTCATTCCATAAGTTCCATTTGCACTAAAACTTTTTAAGTCAGCTTGAATACCTGCACCACCTGAACAATCAGACCCTGCAATAGTTAATGTATTTCTTCTATACTTTTTCACATTAAAACCCCCTATTTTTATATATAAAAAAAAGCTATACTCCACAAAAGAGCATAGCTTTAACTATCTTAAATAATTGTTTATTTTTAACAAAATACTAAATGCTTCCCTTCGCTGGTATTATCCATATCAGGTTCTTAGGGTTAATATTTTTATATCTCTCAGCCAAACTTTGGCACCCCTAGCTTCTATTCGATTTTCTTTAATTATCCTTTTTTATTAATATTTTGTCAATATCAATCTTTTATTTTTTTATTTTTCCTTTTCCATAATGGGTATAAATCTTCGTCAATAATATCATGTACTACTACTATTCCTACTAATTTTTCATTTTCATCTATAACAGGCACTGATAAAAGATCATATTTACATATAAGCTCTATTGCTTCATCTATATCGTCTTCATGATGAAGAGTTTGAAAGTTTTCATCCATAATAGCTTCAAGTCTTTCTGTACTATTGCTTAAAATAAGGTCTCTTAAAGATATTAATCCTCTTATCTTTTCATTTTTATCAGTTATATAAATATAATACATTTCTTCTTCATCAGGTTTTATTTCTTTTAATATTTCTACAGTTTCAAGAACAGTTACATCTAAATTTAATGCTATAAAGTCTTTTGTCATAATACTTCCTATTGATTCATCTTCATACTCTAGAAGTTCTTTAACCTCCTTAGCATCTTCTTTTTCTAAACTTATAAGAATTTTTTCTCTTTCCTCTTCATCTAAATCATCTAAAATATCTGCAATCTCATCACTTGGCATATTTTCTAAAAGTTCTGCTGTTTTTTCTTCTGACAACTCTTTAATTACTTGCCCTTTATATTCTTGCTCAAGTTCTTCTAATGTATCTGCTGCTAAGTCCTCATCTAATGATTCAAATACTTGCATTCTTGATTTTGTATCAAGATCCTCTATAATATCTGCTAAATCAGCTGGATGTAACTTACTTAATTTTTTATATGGAACTTGCAATTTTAAATTATTATCTACCATTTCTAAAGATTCTACATCATCCCATCTTAACACAGTTCCTTCAACCGTCTTTCCAACTATTTTATATAAAAACTTCATTAATTTTTCTATTTTTAATCTTTTATATCTACTTAAAGCGCCAGTTTCTACTGCAACTACTCTATATTCTCCTGCAATCTCTGCTATTCTTAAATCATCAACTCTAACTACTTGCTTTCCATTAATATCTACTATCTTTCTATCTAGTAAATGTCTTGATAAAAGATATGAATACGTTCTTGGAAGTATTTCTTTACTTCCTCTAGTTTTTATTATTATTTTTCCATCTTTTGAATAATACTGTATACTTCTAAATTCAAAGTGATATGTAACACCATCTCTCTTCACTTTATATCCAATAATTCTAGGATACCCTGCTTCAGTTGTTACATACACATCTTTTAAAATTCCTAATACATCATTAAATTCATCATACATTTTCTTTCCTAATATCTCTGTAAATGAAAATGCTGCTAACCTATTCATAAATAGTTTCCCCCTTTTAACTTCTTAGAGAAACTTTTATCATTTCTTAAATGAAGGTTTTTCCCTAAGATTATATTTTTTGAGTTTTGGATTTTCACTTATTCCCGGACTTTCCTCCATTTAAAAACACCACCTTTTATTACACATATAAAAAGTGAATCTTAATATAGATTCACTTTTGAATTTATTAATAATATTTAAAATTTAAAATTTAATATAACTTTTTATTTATTTTATTAAATATTCTAATTCTATTATATCTAGCCTTTCACTAAAATGGAATATTCTTTTAAAATTTATTTATTATCTAAATTTAATCTAGTTTTTTTAAATTTAGAAATAGCTTTTTCTAATGCTATTAAGAATATTATTTCACTTATTATTGTATATGGTAATATACTACATTTTATTAAGATCAAAATATTCTCTAATAAAATTGCTATTAATATTATAGTTAAACTATATATACTTTTTTTATTTATGTTAGGCTTATCAATGAACATTGCTCCAAAGATAAGTAATACGCCTAATATAATCACTATTATTGCTGTAATAAACTCACCATACTTTAATTGTATTATATATCCAAAATTCATATCTAGCATAACCTTGCCTTCACTAAATGCCATAAACACTAAGTATATACAAAGCAATATTGTGCCTACACCATAAATAATATTTACGGAGACATTATCAAATCTTAAATATATATAAAATAACCCAAGTACTACTAAAGGAATTACTAAATAATTTAAATATACTAAATCTTTAAGAAAATATACTACTTCTACATTTTTAAGTAAGCATATTAATAATAGTGTTATATATCTAATTAAAAGAAGTCCTAAAGAAATTCTAAAATACATTTTCAGCTTTTTAGGTGAATTTCCTTCATTTTTTAAGATTAAATTCATTATAAAAAAAAGTATAAATATCAATATTAAATAATAGATAAAACTCAAAGCATTTACCTCCTCATTACATAATTGTTATTTATACTTATTAATGATTTCTTTAATTTATTCCTAAAATTTTCACTCCACCTTGAATACAAGATACTTTAAGTGGAAAATCTGGTCCTTTTTCACCATCTATATCAGTTACAATACCTTCACTACATTCCACTATAAGATTCTTTGTTTTAAAATAAAGTATTTTTTCAGAATCTAAATGTTCTCCTCTTAAAACTTTTACTAAAAGAGGTAGCATTTCTACAATTAGAACTGGTTTAAATAAAACTATATCAAGCATGCCATCTTCAACATCAGCTCTATTTGCTAAATTTATATTTCCAGCAGTTTTCCCATTAAATATAAGCATTAAATACATATGTCCTTCATAAAAGTATTCATCTGCTTTAAGCTTTACTTCTAATTTTCTAAAATTTCTAAGTTCTTCAATTCCTTTTATATAATATGCAATTTTCCCCAATGCATTTTTAAGACCTGGATCAATTTTTTGTGATACATCGGTAAACAAGCCCATACTTGCAACATTTACAAAATACTTTTCATTTATTTTTCCAATATCAATTAATTTTGGTTCACTAGTATTAACTATTTTTTTACAAGCTTCCTCAATATCTTTTGGTATTTCTAAAAGCCTTGCAAAATCATTTGCTGTTCCAAGTGGTAATATTCCAATAGGTAACTCTATATTTTTCTCTTTCATTACATTAACTACTGAATCTATAGTCCCATCTCCACCTGCAACTAAAATATATTTAAAACTTGTATCAATATCATCAAATGCCTCTTCTAAAGATATCCCTTTCGTTATTCTATAAGGGCATATTAAGTATCCTGCCTCTTGATGAATTTGGATAACTTTATCTAAATTTTGCAATATAGATCTCTCTCCTGAATACGGATTATAAATAAACCTTACTTTATCCATTTTATTCCTCCCTTTAAAATCAGGCTATTTAAAAATTATATCACCTTTTACCACCCTTCGCTTATTTTATTCATAATTTTCATAATTTATTTTTATTTTTTTCTTAATATAGAAAATTTCACTTATATTCTAATTACTTATATGCTATAATTAATCACTGTAGGCTATATAAAAATTTAGGAGTGATTATATGAAAAAAAGTTGTCTTCCTAATATATTTACATTTGTAAATCTATCTTGTGGAATACTGTCTTTATTATCTGCATTTAATGGCTACTTTCTTTACTCAGCTTTATTTATAATATTAGCTGGTATTGTAGATAGATATGATGGAAGAATTGCAAGATATTTAAATGTATCTAGTGAATTAGGAAAAGAGTTGGACTCTTTAGCAGACCTTGTATCATTTGGTGTTGCTCCATCAATACTAACATTTCTATTATTTGGCTTCGGTCGTCTTGGATTACTTAGTATATTTGGATACGCAGTCTTATTAGCATTCCCTATATGTGGTGCTTACAGACTTGCTAGATACAATGTATCTACTTTTGATGGAAACTTTAGAGGAATTCCAATAACTATTGCAGGTTGCTTTATGGCATTATATATTATCATAGCTATTCTTGTTAATATTCCTTTCATTCTAGGACTTATTCTAGCATTTATTTTTATGATACTTGGTGCTTACTTAATGGTTAGTAATATAAAACTTAAGAAATTATAGATTAGTAGAGAAGGTATTTCTTTCTCTACTTTTTATTTTAATTATTTTTAAAATTTAACTCATGATTAATTTCTGTTTGAATAACATCACTTATTTCCTTTTCAATATATCCTTTTGCATAATTTTTCCCTAATACCTGCCCTTTAAGCTTTATATATTCTAAAAATTTATCATCATGTTTATCTATTCCTTCAATAAAACCATCTATAATCTTCCCAAGGTCATCAACTCTATCTAATGCATCATCTACATCACCTTTTTTTCTTCCATGAATTGTGTTAAGCTCTGCTGCACCACCAATTAATAATCTATAAGAATCTACAAGCCTTTTTAAAATTTCTGTAAGTTGTATCAACTCATCATATTGTCCCTCTATTATATGCTTTCCCATAACATCTCCTTATATTATAAAAGAGAGGCTTTTCTTCCTCCCTTTTACTTTTTATTTTTTACAATTACATGTACAATCTTTCATTTTTATTTCTAACTCTTCTATATACTCCATATCTGCAATACCATAGAATTTTTCTTCTTTCTTGCATTTATCTTTACTACTATACTTATTATCTTTTTTATCATCATTTTCTTTAACACAACCACATTTACCATCTTTATACTTTTCACATTTATGTTCTACATACTTTTCTTTTTTCTCTTTGCATTTACATCTCTCATCCTCTTCTTCAGTTACATCGAATTCAAATATATCATCTATACTTAAAACTTCTTTTCGTTCTTCATTTATTACTCTCATATCTTCTATTTCTTCAAAATTTATTAACCCTTCTACTTTTTCAACTTCAAAAAAATATCCCCTTGGAAATCTACAGTACATATTATCACCCTTTACACTTTTTAGTTTCATAATCTGGTTTGAAATATTCTTTTTCATACTTACATAAAGGACATACCTTAGGTGGCTCATATCCTTCATGAATATATCCACAATTTAAACAATGCCATAATATTTTTGAGTCAGCTTTAAACATTTTTTTACTTTTCATAAGCTCACATAATTTTAAAAATTTATCCCTATGTGATTCCTCAACTTCTCTAAGCTCTTTATAAAAAGTTTCTACTTCAGAAAATCCCTCTTTTCTTGCAACCTCTTCAAACTCTTTATATATTTTTTCTGCTTCTTCATTTTCTCCACAAGCTGCTTTTAAAAGATTTTCTTCTGTTGTTTCTATATTTTCTAAAAATCTTTTATATGCTTCTCTTGAATGTGCATACTCATTTTCTGCTATTTCATCAAAAATATGACTTACCCAAACATATCCTTCAGCCTTTGCTTTTTCTGCAAATAAATTATATTTCCCTCTTGCTCTTGATTCTCCTGCAAAAGTTTTATAAAGATTCTTTTCTGTTTCACTACCAGCAAGTTTCATTTTTTTCCTCCTGTATAAATTTTATATTATACAATTTATTCATCTTACCTTGTTTTGTTACTTTCAGTAATTAAAATCTTTAAATTCTCATCACAAGAAATACTAAACTCTTCTTCTTCCTTATTTTTAGTATTCAAATTTACTTTATATCCCCAAAGCTTAGTTATATATTTTAAAGTTTCCTTTGCATAAGACATTTCAAGTTCTCTTCCATCAAAAACATGCTCAAGTGTTAAAGTATTATCTCTTTTATTCAAGTCAACAACTCTAATATGTGGTATTCCTTGAACTCCCATACTTTGAGCCAATGCATCTCTTATTTTTTTCCAACCTTCCTCATCTGAAACTTCTTCTATTACAAAATCAAAAGTCTTTTTAACATATTTAAATAAATTAAGCTCCTCACAAAGTTCCTTAGTTAAATATCTTCTTATAAAAGATGAATCTCTCTCTAACGCTCTTACTTCAAATACTTTTTCAAATCCTTCATTTTCATAAAGATCCATAAATATTTTAAATCCAATATAATATGGATTTAATCCTCCAACCATAGGTGCTACTACATCATTATGTCTTTTTAAAAACTCTAAGTGTAATCCTTCAGGAAGTTCTAAATCTTTTAATATATTGTAGTGACAGAAACAAGCCCATCCTTCATTTATAGTTTTAGTTTCTATCTGTGGAAGGAAATATTCTGATTCTCTTTTAACTATTCTTAAAATATTCTTTTCCCATTCTTCTAAATTTCCATGTTCTATAATAAAGCCCATAACATCATCTCTTGGCTCTAAAGGTATTTTATCAATCTCTGGAACTTCTACATCTTTATAACTATCTAAAATTCCTCTTTCTCTTATTTCTTTTTTATAATCACTAATTCTTCTTTCTCTTATTTCTGTATCAGATATTTCCTCTACACCAATGCTTCTTCCAATACTATATTTTATAGAATGTGCTGCATCTAATATCTTCTCTACTTTTTCATAGCCAATAGATGGATTATTTATATATCCTCTTATTATTTCTGCATCTAATTTAAACATTTCTAATGTTCTATCTGCATTTGTTCCTTCTATAAATAATCTATTGTTTTTAAAAAAATCATTATGTCCATATACATGTGCTATAGTTAAAATTTGAAGAAGAAGTGTATTCTCATTCATTAAATAAGCTAAACATGGATTTGAATTAATAACCATTTCATATGGAAGACCTGTCATATTTAAAGAATATAATGTTTTATTTTTTTCATATGACTTTCCATAACTCCAATGAGGATATTTAGAAGGCATACCCACATATGCCTCATATCCTATCATTTCATTAAATCCTATAATCTCAAACTCTTGGGGATAATAGTTTAATCCAAATTCACTTGCTTTACTTTCAATTTTCTCATTCCATTTTTCTAAGTCATTTAAATTATATTCCAAAAGCTACTCCTCCCCTAACTCTTTATTTAATATAGCCTTCAATGCATCCCATAAATCTTTCTTTTCTCTAACTATTACTGGCACAAAATTCTCTGCCTCAATCTCTTTAGAAAATCTATAATACATTGTAGTTGAATAAGTTGATGGTAGTAATTCACAGTATGCAAACATATTACTTATCTCACATAATTTCTTTACACTTTTCATAGCCCTTTCATTATCTTCAGTCCAGTTATCTCCATCACTTGCATATACAGGATAAATATTCCACATTTCACTTGGATATTCTTTTTCTATAATTTCTAAAGTCTTATCTATTCCACTTGAAATATAAGTTCCACCTGATTCTGCTTTATGGAAAAACTCAAACTCATTAACTCTTTTTGCAGTAGTTGTATGTGATACAAATTCAAAAGCTATATTATTATATTTTTTCTTTATAAATCTTGAAAGTACAAAGAAAAATGATCTTGCTAAATATTTTTTAGTGCTATCCATAGAGCCTGATACATCCATTATGAATATCATAAGAGCGTTACTTTCTCTTTTAGGTTTTTTCTTTACTCTATAATATCTTAAATCATCTTCTCTAAATGGAAATCTTTCTAATAATTCATTATCTCCATCAGGATTTTCTTCCATTAGTGCACGTTTTTTTCCTTGTTTCCTTGCTATTTTTGACATAACAGTTTTCTTCTTTGCAAGCCTTGGTCTTATACCGTATTTTTGATAACCGCACTTTCTTCCTGCACTTTCAACTAATATTTCTGAATATTTTTTTCTATCTAAATTAGGTAAATCTAAATCTTCTACAATATAATCTAGAAGTTCTTCAAGGGTAATTTCTGTTTCATAAACATCATCTCCCTCATTATTTCCTGCACCTTTTCCATTTCCTTTTCCCTTTTTAGGTGCACCACTTCCTATTTTATCTCCACGCTTTTCATCCCCTTCGCCTGTAGCAACTCCACCTGAATTTTTACCATAGACAAACTGATACTCTTTTATTCCTCTTATAGGTATTTTAAACTTCTTATTTTTTCCTTCTCCTATAATGCTTTCCTCTGATAAAATATCGCCCAAATTTTCTTTTATAGACTTTTCAACTAATTGCCTATGCCTTCTTCTATCTTCAATAGACCTATCATGGTCTACTGGATTTATTGTATTATCTCTAAATATTGCCATTCTTAATCCTTCCAAAGATTATTTGCAGCATATTTTAATATTACATCGCAGCAATGTAGGCAATATCCATTGTTTTGCATTTCAGTTACCATAGCATTATATTTTTCTGTTTGCTCTTTATTTCTAACTCTTGATTTAGTTATAATTCTTGAAAGATCTTTAACAGATGCCATAAGTTTCTTTTCTATAGCTTCTTTTAAAGGCTCATATGAAGTATACTCAATAGTTGCACCTTGTCTAATTAAATAGAACATATATGATGTAACATCAGCTCTAAATCCCTTACATGATGATTCAGAAACACCAATATACTCTTCTATACTTCTCATAAACTCTTCATCTGGATTTAACTCTTCACCAGTTGATGTATCTTTTATTTTGCTCTTATTTACAAAAGCTTCTGCATTATCTATATAGTTATTAAATAAGCTTTCTGCTTGCTCTCTAAATGAATGAATAAATGCTTTTGTAATTTCTTTTTCAAGAATCTTATTATATTCTTTTCTAATTGTATCTTGAATAAACCCAAGATATTTTTTCTTATCATCACTTGCAATATCCATTTCTTTAACTGATTTTATAATGCTTTCCATTATACTTAATGGATTTATACAATTATGCTCTGAATTTGAAAGGGCATTATCTATAACTTTAACTATAAATCTAGTTGAAATTCCTTTCATACCTTCATATGCACCAGCTTCTTCACGTAACTCACCTATATCAATTCTCTTAGTTGAACCTTTTTCCACTACTTCTTCACCATTATAAATTTTAAGCTTAGTAATAGGGTCAACCTTATTAGAACCTACAAGTCTTGAAAGTATTGCAAACATAGCTGCAATTTCAATAGTATGAGGAGCTATATGAGCATTAAATGTACTCTTTTTAAGTATTTTTTCATATATTTTAATTTCTTCATCAAGCTCTAAGCAATATGGAACTTCAATTTTTACTATCCTGTCTAAAATAGCTTCATTAGTATGATCTGACTTAAACTTATTCCATTCAGCTTCATTTGAGTGAGCTACAATAACTCCATCAAAATAAATCATTGAACCTTTTCCTGGTGAAGGAACAGACTTTTCTTGAGTTGCTGTAATTATAGTGTGTAAATACTCAACATCATTTTTAAACACCTCTATAAACTCAACCATACCTCTATTACCAACATTAAATGCACCATTCAATGAGAATATTCTAGGATCATCTTCTGCATACATGTCCATTTTAGAAATATCAATTGAACCTGTTAATATTGATGTATCTTGATTATTAGGGTCTACTGGAGGAACAACTCCAATTCCCTTTCTTGAACGTATTGAGAAACCTTTCTTTTCAATTGGCATTTCTTCATATCTTCCACCAAACTCATTTATAAGTCTGTACTTACAAACAGGACAAAGGTCTCCTTCTATTTTCACTCCAAGTTCTTCTTCAAATTGTGCTCTTAAATGTTTAGGAATTAAGTGAAGAGGCTCCTCATGCATTGGACACCCTTTAATTGAGTAAATTTGCTCACAAGTTTCTAACGCTTTTTTTAATGATTCAACTAAAGATGATTTACCTGCACCAACTGGTCCAACTAAATATAACACCTGTCTTGCTTCCTCTCCTTGCATTGCAGCAGAGTGGAAGTAATTCATAAGCTTCATGACAACTTTATCAATTCCAAAGAAATTATCTTTAAAAAATCCATATTTTCTTATTATTTCATTTCCATAAATTCTTTTAACTT